>DATFDX010000146.1:0-3432 GCA_035251875.1 Nitrososphaera sp.
TGGCCGCTTACGCGCCACGAGCCGTCGGACTGTTTTTCGATGGTCGCCCTTGGATCAAATATTTCGTCTTCTGGGTCGTCCATGTCGATGAACCATTCCCTTCCGCCTTCTTTTGTTGGGTAGACCTTTGTTATTCCAAAATCATCTTCGCCGGCTGCAACCGCGCCGCCGATAGTTGCGTACGCGCTGGCCGAAAGCGAAGCAAAAATCACAGCTGCAAGTGCTGTGCCGATTATTTTTGTAGATGTTTTTTCTAGCACTT
This sequence comes from Nitrososphaera sp., assembly GCA_035251875.1. Lineage (GTDB taxonomy): Archaea > Thermoproteota > Nitrososphaeria > Nitrososphaerales > Nitrososphaeraceae > Nitrososphaera. The sequence goes on from DATFDX010000146.1 coordinate 263, forward strand.
TCTGCAATAACAAAATGGCATAACATAAAGCGTAGGTAGCTTTAGGAATGTAAAGTCAGAAAAATCCTCTGACAGCACGCTTTTAAGTCGAGGAAATGTACCACCTTCTTGCGATGCTAAAGAGGTCGCTCAAGCCCGAGATAATAGAGTCGATATCATTGCTGAGGAGGTCAAAGCCAAAGGTGTGGGTAGAAGCCTATGGCTGCTCGGCAAGCATGGCAGACTCTGAAATGATAAGCGGGCTGTTAAAGGGCGCAGGCTATGAAATCGCGACCAAGCAGAGCGAAGGCGCGCTCAACCTTATAGTCACGTGCTCTGTGAAGGACACGACCGAGCACCGGATGGTCAGCAGGATCAAGGCAATGAGCAAGTCGGGCAAGCCGCTTGTAGTCGCCGGATGCCTGCCAAAGGCAGACAGGGCAAAGGTCGAAGCGCTGAGTTCTTCTGCAAGTCTGCTTGGGCCACATTCAATTGAAAATGCAGCCGCAGTCGTGGGTTCTGCCCTTGCGGGCAACCGTCTTGTCGCGCTTGAAGATTCCGCGTCCGACAAGGTCAACATTCCGAGGGTGAGGCTCAACCCTGCAGTCAGCATTGTCGAGATAGCGAGTGGCTGCATGAGCGAATGCACGTTCTGCCAGACAAAGATCGCCAAGGGGTGGCTGCGGAGCTACAGAATCGGCGACATTATGAGGCAGATCCAGGCCGATCTGCAAGCCGGCTGCAAGGAAGTGTGGCTTGCGTCGACTGACAACGGCTGCTACGGCAAGGACGTGGGCACGGACCTTGTCGAGCTTCTCAGGGCGTGCTGCTCAATCGAGGGCGATTTCAAGATCCGGCTGGGCATGATGAACCCGATGTATGTGCCAGAGATGCTGAATCGGATGGTTGACGTATTTTGCGAGAACGACAAGCTTTTCAAGTTCCTCCACATCCCTGTCGAGAGCGGAAGCGACAGGGTGCTGAGAAAGATGAAGCGGGGCCACACCGCCAGGACGTTTCTCGACGCGGTGCAGGCTTTTCGGAGCAAAATGCCCGAGATGACAATCTCAACTGACGTCATCGTGGGGTTCCCGTCGGAAACCGAGGACGATTTCAAGGAAACGCTCGCCCTCGTCGAGAGGACAGAGCCGGACATCGTGAACATCTCGCGCTACGGGGCCCGGCCGGGCACAGAAGCGGCAAAGTGGAAGGGCATGCGGGTCAGCTCTCAAGTATCCAAGGAAAGGTCGGAGCGACTCCACGTCATTGCAAAAAGGGTTGCAAAGAAGCGCAACTCGCTCTGGCAGGGGTGGCAGGGCGAAATAATCGTCGACGAAATGGGCAAGGCGGTGCAGGGCAGGAACCACGCGTACAAGTCGGTCGTCCTGTCAAATCCTGATCAGGTTTCGCTGGGCGACAGAATGCGCGTGCAAGTTTATGATTTTTCCAACTTTTCGTTAAAGGCAAGGATAATTTAGACGAGCTCAACTTTGTTACACCGCGCGTAGCTCCCGGTTAATCACCAAAGCTTTTTAACATGAACCATGTATTTGTGTGCGGGGAGCTCGGGGGATCAATGAACGATCTTTTGATCAGGAATCCAGTGCTGCTGGTGGGCATCGGCGGCGCCGGAAGTAAAATTGCTACCGCGGCAAGCGCCGCTCTTGGCTGCAAATGCCTGTTGATAAGCAACGACAAGAAGGATTTAATCCACAATGAGAAATGCACCGCCGTTTACGTTGACTCTGGCGAATGGATAAACCCGTCGAGCCTGAAGCTGCGCTCTTTTGTGCAGGCTCACAAGCGCGAGATGATGGCCGCAATTGACGGCTATTCAACAGTCATCGTCGTCTCAAACCTGGCCGGCCGCGCCGGCACCGCGATGGCCCCGCTCGTTTGCAGGATGGCAAAAGAGTCGGGCACAGTAATCTCGATAGCAATCATGCCCTTCAAGTTTGAGAAAGACCGGATATTTAGTTCAGGGACGGCGCTGAGAAGGGTGCGTGAAACATCAGACTCGACCATAGTGATGGACAACGACGCGTTCCTCGACAACAACGCGGAGCTCTCTCAAGAGGAATGCTTTACAATCACAAACAGCGCCATAGTGGAGGTGGTCGCCTCAATCTCGACAGGAGCAGTGAGGCCGGCAATGAACATACTGTGCACGAGCAAGGCAAGTGCCAGCTCGGAATCTTCATTGCGAGACTCTGTGGCGATGCTTTATGATTCTGTGCCAGACGCAGACACGGTAAAGAGGGCGATGGTCTACGTCATGGGGGGCGACAGGGTTCCTGTCGGCGACCTGAACAAGCTTGTCGGCTATGTACAGGGGATATTCCATGAAGAGGGCGCGATCGAAGTCGCGATGTCCTCGATGGCCGCCACCGACGGAGTACGGGTCCACCTCGTTGCATCAGCACCGCAAAAGACAAGGTTCGACCGCTACGATCCACTGGGCGACATCATTCCAGACGCGCTGGACTGGGACGAGCCGGACTCTGCACCTGACATCAAGCTGGCGATACCTGCAATCGAATAGGTTTTATTACAAACGCGAGGCAGGAGCGCCATGATCACATGCGGCTGCCGGTGCATCGTCTGCAAGAGCCAGCAGCTTACGAGCCACAGTTTTGTCGCGCCAGATGGCTACGACGACTTGCACCACACATGCAAATCGTGCGGCGCGCATTTCAACCACCTTGACGGCGAAACATACGCAAAGTGCGAAGTATGCAAGTTTCCATGATCACCTGTCAGTCAGCTTTTTGTGGTACATGCTCTTGCACGGCTGGCCTTCGACCAGCTTGACGTCCTTCATCTTTTTACTATCGTAAATCGTCTGGAAAAACTTGTAGCAGACAGGGCAGACTTCAATCATTTAGCTGCTTCTGTCTTTGCTTCTTCTGCCTTTGGTTCCTCGACAGCTGCGGTTGTTTCAGCCGGGGCGGCCTCTACCTTCTTTTCCTCTGGAGCAGACGCTTCAACTGCCGCCGGCACGTCTTCATAGAGCGAAACTGTCACCACGCCGTCCTCGTCCTTGACCATCTTTACGCGCACCTTTCTCGGCGGATGGGTCTTGCCCCGCGTCCATATCTGGCGGTTGAGGTCCTGCTCGAGCTTGATCTCGTCGCTCTTCATGTGTTTTGTCGCAAACTCGCGGATCATGTTGATGACTCTGTCTGTGCGCT
>DATFDX010000147.1:0-4731 GCA_035251875.1 Nitrososphaera sp.
TGGAGTCAGAACGATCGGGCCCTGGACGACTATGCCCCTCCATTCAAGGTCGACGATGTCGCCTGACGAGTCCGAACCAATTACAAACTGTTGTAGCTTTGGTTCGATTTCTGTCCTGTACGATATGAGAGTAGTGTCAGGACCGCCCTTTAGAATGGCGGTGTATGTTATCATGGCCTGTTCTACATGAACAGGGCTTTGCGATGCTCCAAGCGCCCTGTTCAGGGCGTTGATAAGCTCGCTCGTACCATTTGCGTCCTGGTTGCCGGCCGTTGCGTTCAGCTCGAACTGGACGCGCTCGCTCTTGCCGTTAAGTTCCTGTGCAAGGGTGCTGCCGGGCTGATATGAAATCGTGACAGTCTTGACGCCAATGAAAGATACTTCGGCGTTGTTGAGCTGTGGGACCAGAGCCGCCTGCAGGTCGGTGGCGTATGCCTGAGAAACAAAACCTGAGATCAAAAGTGCCACAATTATTCCAGAAAATACAGTGGCGTAATACTTCACGAGAGGACTTGTCTCCATCACGTTTATAATCTTTATCATCTCGGCAGATATAATAAAACGCGAATATCTATCTACCATATCATTTGATAACGGTTCTTGCCGGCGGCACCGGTTCTGTAAAACTGGTCAGGGGTCTTGCCAGATCGGCAAAAGACATGACGGTGATTTCAAACGTCGGCGACAATATCTGGCTTTACGGCCTGTACGTGTGTCCCGACATCGACACGATAATCTACGGCCTGGCAGGCCTGCTTGACGCAAAGCGCGGCTGGGGCATCAGGGGAGACTCGTTTGAATGCTTGGCGCAGCTGAAAAAACTTGGTGCGCCGGCGTGGTTCAGCCTGGGCGACAGGGACCTTGTGACGCACTTGCTGCGCACAAGCATGCTCAAGGGCGGCAAGAGCCTGTCAGAGGTCACCGGCTGGATGAGGGATCGCTATTCAGTCGCTGCCAGAGTCATCCCGGCGACAGACGGCGAAGTGACAACCAGGATCATGACCGGCAGGGGTGAAATGCACCTGCAGGAATTCTGGGTGAAGCACAGGGGGACGCCTAAAGTGGCAGGCATAAGGTATGACGGGGCAGACAGGGCGGTGGCAAGCAAAGACGCAATCGATGCGATAAGGAAGGCAGACGCAGTGGTAATTGCGCCGGCAAATCCCGTGTCGAGCATCGATCCGATCGTTGCCCTTGTAGACCTACGAAAAGAGCTCGTGCAGAACAGGGGCAAGGTTGTAGCAGTTTCTCCGCTCATAGGCGCAAAGGCGATGAGTGGGCCGGCCGTAAAATACATGATGGCGCTAGGGCTTGAGAGCTCGCCTGTCGGAGTCGCCCGGCATTATCGCGATTTTGCCGGCACGTTTGTGATCTCTAAAAGCGATCATCGCCTGTCGCCCCGGATAGAGTCTCTCGGCATGCAGGTTTACGAAACAAACATAACCATGAAGAGCAGGCAAGATGAAGTCAGGCTCGGCCGGTACATTTTGGGCAGGATCAGAAAATGATGAAGACATTTGCAATCATCCCCGTGAAAAAATTTGAAAATTCAAAGACGCGGCTCTCGCCGGTGCTCAGCGCCGACGAGCGCGTCAGCCTGTCGTCGCTCATGCTGGACGACACTCTGTCGGTGCTGGCAGGCGCGCAGTCGCTCCAGCAGCTGGTTGTGGTTTCAGGCGATAGGCGCGCGGAAGAAATAGCTGCAAGGCACGGCGCAAAGTTCCTGCATGAGGAAAAGGAAAGCGGCGTCAATTCTGCCGTCAGCATGGCCGACAGCTACTGCGCAGATCAGGGTGCCGACGCGACGGTGGTGATCCCTCAGGACCTCCCGCTTCTGGACGCAGTTGATGTTGCGATGGCCTGCGGTCTGGCAGAAAATGAAACGAGATGTATTGTGATCTGCCCTTCGCTCCGGTACGACGGGACCAACCTACTTCTTAGAAAGCCCTCTTCATTGACGGAGACATACTATGACAATGACAGCTATGAAGCGCACATCAAGGCCGCAGGCAGGCTGGGCGTTCCAGTGAAACTTTTCTTTTCCAAAAAGTTGATGTCAGACGTGGATACCGCCGAAGACGCAAGGCAGCTTGCAAAGGAAGCGGGCTCGAACAAGACGCTTGAATTTCTAAAGTCCAGGTTCGGCAAATTCTAAGTCGGGCTTGAACCGTCATGACCGACCACCCGTGCCACGCTGCTGTGTGACGATAGGAGCAACTCTACCTCGGACCCGACGTCGACCAGCTGGGCGTCGCCTTCAGAGACGGCGTACTTTACCACTGTCCCCTTCTCTATCCGAAAGACCCTGTCGTCATTTTCGATCAGCACGGAAATGGTCTGCGTGAAATACAAGCTGCCGTCAGGAAGGTCGAGTGACGCAATCCCTTTTTCAAGCACCTTGCCCCTGACTATTGTGAATGACTGCGCTGCGACTGCCAGTGCACCTGCGCCCAGCACCACGAGAAGCACGCAGAGCACGACTGCAAAGTCCTTCCAGTCCGGCACGCATGGAAAGTGTATTTCGCTTTATTTTTACTTGCTGGACTTAAATATTTGCAGGCCAATACAGATGCGACTTGCATCCAGACCTTCTTGTCAAGGCCCTCGCCGCGATGGAGCCAGAAACTACTCCTGAAAAATTCCAGGCGGCGTCAGGAATAGCAGGCAGGTCTGTCGCAAAAAGTGTTCTGGATTTTCTGGCTTCTAACGACATCGGCGCTACCGCTAAAGGCGTGATAAAATTTTCAGGCCCTGACAGGCTTTACGCCGCCACTCTTGCCCTGCAGATGGGATGCGACATCGAGCAGGTGTCGGGGCACCTGTCGTGGAGGGACTTTGAAAAGCTGGCGTCAGAAGTGCTCGGGTCATTTGGGTACCGGACGCAGACCAACGTGCAGCTAACAAAGCCGCGCATGGAAATCGACGTGGTCGGAGTCAGCTTGGGATTTGCAATCGCCGTCGACTGCAAGCACTGGAAGCGGGGCAGCCTGTCGTCGATGGCAAGATTTGCAAAAAAGCAGGCCGCAAGGACCGAACGCCTGCTCGGACACGACAGCAAGATATCTCTGGCGGTGCCGGCGATAATGACCCTGCACGCCGAGTCTGTAAGGTTCGCCGGCGGGATTCCCGTGGTGCCGGTGCACAAGTTCAAGTCGTTTGTAATGGACGTAAAGGGCTTTTTGCCTGAAATTTACGTGGCAGGCTAGGATAGTGCAAGCATCGCGATGTAAGTTGCGACAGTTATAGCGACAAAGATTTTTGTCACGCTCATCGACCTGTCGAGCGCGCTGGAATAATCCTCAAACTGTCTTTTGCCCATCACCTTGATGGTCGACTGGGCCGAAGCAAGCTCGAATGTCGATCCGGCGGCGCGTTCGGCCGCCTTGGCGCACAGCTTATCGAATGCCACTACGATGTCGTCTGCGCTGCTTGTGGTTCCTAGGGCAAAGTACCCTTCGCGCGTCCTCTTGCCAGAAGTCGAATGCGTGTCAGAAGAGCAGAGCTCCAGCAGGGTGACGCTCCTGTCTATCTTTGCGACGACGCGGTCGCGCAGACCCTTCTCCATGTTGTTCGAGTCGGCCCACCCTATGGCGTAGCTCTGGCCGTTCACGCTGACTGCCAGCGCCGCAAGCCCAGCCTGGCCCAGCTCGCCTGACAGGTCAGGCCTCTGTGAAACGTCGTCAAGGCTGGCAAAGCCGATCTTGAATTTGTGTTGTGGCTCTTTTTTCAACTGCTCGAGGCACTGCTTTGCTGACGCGACAAGGTCGTTTCTGTCAGAGTCGTCCAGATTCCTGCCCATTGCGTTGTGGCAGTCCACCACAAGCACGTCGGAAAACCCGAGGCCGATGCCAAAGGATTCCAGTTCGGTGCGCACGACCTGGGGAATGTCGTCCATCCCCTTTGGAGAAAGCGACAGCATCACCACCGCGGCGTTGCCAAAGATGATCCCGGTCGAAGTAGAATTGTTTATTCTGATCTGGATTGGCTTGCTGCACGTGTCGCCCTTCTCAACGACCGTCCGGCTGCCAAGCTCTTTCACGTACCTGTCCACTTCGCGCTTTGAGGGGATGTTGAGCGAGTGGTCAGAGACGCTGTGCATGACCAGCGCGCTCTTGTTAAAAGTTTCGTACAGCACGTATGGGAGGTTGCTCCCGCCTACTGTGCTGAAAGGCCCCGGATGGACGTCTGGGAGGACTATGGCCGCCTTGCTGCCAAAGCTGATTATCTTTGTCGCGACAATGTCGTCGTGCGCCTTTGCTTCCGTAAACTCTTCCATCTTGTCGGCCTTGTGCTCGGTCCATGCTGCAATAAAAGCCTGCAGCACGCCAAAGGTGCTTTTTATTCCCGGCCTTCCCGCCCTGTCTGCAATGACGGTCCACGCGATCCCAAGCACCAGGAAGGCGGCTCCGAAAACAAAGCCGGCAGAGCTGGACGCCACAATGGAATAGTATGCGGACGGCACGAACGCAAAGAGAAAGATCACAGGCTGTATGAACGAGACTGCTATCGCCCTGCCGATGCCGGCTCCAAAGACCGAAGTGAATATGCCTATCCTGAGGCCGGCTGCAAGCATCATGCCTGCCACGATATAGTCCACCCCCTGAGTCTTGGCGAAAACGAGATCCGCGGCTATGCCCATGAGAATGGTCAGCAGCCACAGCCCGTTGGCAAACGCGGAAACGTGCGCCACCTTTGACAGTTTGTTTACCGGCGTACCATGCAGCGCCAGGT
>DATFDX010000148.1:0-3539 GCA_035251875.1 Nitrososphaera sp.
GAATAATGTCTGCGATCGGCTACTCGGATTTATAAAAAAACATTTCACCGCATTTCTTATAAACAGCCCCAAAGCCCGCATCTGTGATGCAGGGCGGGACTCTGTCAGATGGAAAGATGAACAAAACACACGTTTGCAGGCGATGCAGCGCTCCATTCCTGTTCGACTCTGAGATGACAGAACACCAAGCAACAACGGGGCATGTGGGAATTTGAGATTGCTATCGGAGGCGACGAATCTCTCGTATAATCTCTGACCGGCACAAATTATAATTAAGGCGTCAACTGCTGATGCATTGCGCAAATGAACGACGACAGCGTGTGGAATCCGGACAAACGACAAAAGATGCCAAATGTACAGGACATCCTCAGGGCTCGAGAGTTGCTGGCCGGGACTGTCAGAAAGACTCCCCTCCAGATCTCCCTGACATTCTCGGGGCTCGTAGGCACAAACCTGTTTCTCAAGTTGGAATGCCTCCAGGTGACGGGCTCTTTCAAGGTGCGGGGGGCGTTTGTCAAGGTGAGCAGGCTGTCAGACAAGCAGGCCGGCCATGGCGTGATTGCAGCTTCTGCAGGCAACCACGCGCAGGGAGTCGCCTACGCCGCGGCTATGAAAAAGATCCCGTGCACGATCGTCATGCCGCAGACGGCGTCGCCGGCCAAAGTGGCTGCGACCAGATCGTACGGCGCAGAGGTGGTAAGGCGCGGGGCAAACTACGACGAGGCGTGGGAGGCCACGCAAGAGATCGCCAAGGCAGAGGGCAAGACGATAATTCACGCTTTTGACGATCCAGACGTCATTGCCGGGCAGGGGACAATCGGCCTAGAGATTTTAGAAGACCTGCCGGACGTTGACAGGATATATCTGCCGGTGGGCGGCGGTGGGCTTGCCGCCGGCGTTGCAATAGCCGTCAAGTCTAAAAAGCCAAACGTCAAGATAATCGGAGTCGAGTCAAAGGCATTCCCCGCAATGAAGGAGTCAATTGCAAAGGGCTCGCTCCAGTCCACCAAGCGGGGCTACAGCATAGCAGACGGCATCGCTGTAAAGCAGCCCGGAAAGCTGACGTACGAGATCGCTAGCAAATATCTGGATGACATTATGCTGGTTGACGACGTTTCGATAGTCAAGACGATGTTTCTCCTGATGGAGCGCGCCAAGCTGGTAGTCGAGCCGGCTGGCGCGGCAAGCCTGGCGTACCTCCTGTCAAACGGCGGCCACGCGGGCAAGAAGGACAAGGTCGCAACGATCCTGTCCGGTGGCAACGTCGACATGTACCTCCTTGGGCAGGTTGTGGCAAAGGGGCTGATGCAGATGGGCAGGATGCTCAAGGTCTTTATCCTGCTCCCCGACAAGCCCGGCGCCCTCAAGAGCGTGGTTGACAGCATCGCCGAGCTGAGCATCAACATCGTCGAAGTGGAGCACGACAGGCTGAGCTCGCACATCCCGGCAGGGACCGCGGGCGTCTACCTGAGCCTTGAAATGGAAGACGAAAAGCATGCCCACCGTCTGGTAGAGTTCCTGAAGCAGAAAGGGATAGAATTCAAAGTAGTTAGCTGATGTAGTTGTATTCCCTGAACCCTGCCTTGTCGGCAGTGGTGCCGCCCAGTTTTACCAGAACGAATTCTTTGTGGGCGCTGACCATAGAGTCGGTGAAGGCGCGCTCGTTTCTGTGAAGCCGTTCGTACTCTTCCATCGAGAGCTTTTGCCTCGGGCCAATGTCCTCTTCAAGGTCCATCTTGCTCACGACCTGCTTGTACTCTGGCTGTATCACGCCGCTGAACACCATGGCGCTGCTTCCGCTGCCGTACGAGCCAAAGCCCACCCGCCTGTTTTCTAGGTCCGTCCCCTTCTTGAACTCGAATTCAAGCAGGCTTCGCAGGCCCATGTACATTGACGCGGTGTAGAGGTTGCCAATGATTGCAGAAGCTTCAAGCGAAGTAGCCATCTTTTTCTCGTACACTTCGTCGTAGAATGATGTCTGCATGAAGGAACGCCTGAACTGCTCGTCTGCCTTCATGAACTGTGTGTCGGCAAGAATGGACTCGATCGTGCCGCGCGCGTCCTTTGGCTGCGGCTCGGGCGTCCCGATCTCTTTTATCACATTCTTCCAGCGCGGAAGGTGCCGCCACTCGTGCCTCATGAGGTAGGCGAGCGCCTTCTCGCCCATCTTCCTGTACGGAAGGTGCACTGCGAAAAAGTCGATGTGATCGGTTATGGACTCGCCGTCCTTGAGCTTGATAAGTCCTGTCTTGATCGCCTTTTCCTTGTAGGCGTCAAACGCCTTCCTGACAGATATCAGGTAGAGCAGGTTTGAATAGCTGCCGTTCACAAGCGGCGTTTCCTTGCCAAACGGACGGTAAAAGTCGTATTCGTTCTTGATAGTGGTAGAAGCGACCTTTTGGTCGAAGGCCATCAGGCGCGGCTTTTCTTTTATCAAAAGCGCGACTGCGCCGGCACCCTGCGTGTATTCGCCGGTAGAGCCCATGTCGTACTTTGCAATGTCGCTTACGATAACGACTGCGGCCTTGCCGTTGTTTTCCTCGGCCCTTATCCAGTTTGCGTTGTCATAGAGCGCGTACGAGCCGCTCACGCAGGCAAACTTGCATTCAATACCGCCGGCGTGCTCAAACGAGCCATCGCCATAAATCTGCTCAAGCATTCCGATAACAAAAGAGTTCATTGCCTTTGATTCGTCCAGCGACGACTCGGTGGCGACGTAGACCCTTCCAATGTCCCCCGGATGCAGGTGGTTCCTCTGCATCAGCTTCAGGCACGCGTTTGCCGCCATGCAGGCTGAATCCTGGTTGGTGTCGGCAAGGGCCATCTTTTTGATTCCTATACCGTACTCGAGTTTTTGCGGGTCAATGCCTCTTGCTTCCGCAAAATCCTTGTAGTCGAGGTAAAGTTTAGGTACGTAGATAGCCAGATCGTCTATACCTACTACTGGCATTACTGCCATTCGTTATGCCATTAGTCATTTAAAGGTATTTCTAGTGAAAGTTGACCTATACATATCAATTTATTTGAGCAAGATACCGTGAGAATCTTCTTGATTAGGACCTCACGAGGTGCCCACCACGAGACCCCGAGCATTCGTACTGGCCACCGGACTTGGCAGCCCTCTGCGGCATTATGCATGACTCATAGTTATTCCGGTGCGGCGCGGCATTTACGAAGAGGTTGGAATTGCAACGCATGTTTTATATTTCCATTGCCTTACCTAGAGGTAAGGATGGGGCAAGAAGAGCGGGACTTTCTCCAAAAGCTGTGTGATTCTATCCTGAACGCCGACAAGGCCGTCAGGTTTTCCGGTGTGATAAACAGCGAGGGCAAGCTCCTTATCGGCAGATACCGCGCCGACATTCCGTCGCCCCTTATCAAGGCAAACACAGAAGGCGACACGAGGGCGACGTCATTTTACAGCGCGTATCAGGCGCTTGCCATAAACAAAAAGTTCGAGTCAGACCTCGGCCAGATACGGTTCCAGATGACGGAATTCGACAAGGTGACGCTTGTATCGGTTCCGCTGACTGCGACAA
>DATFDX010000149.1:0-2405 GCA_035251875.1 Nitrososphaera sp.
TCCTATTTCGTTGTTCGGTATCTGTCCTGAATCTGTAATGATGTTTCCAAGCAACTCGGATATCTGCCCGAATGACTGGTCCGCTTCAGGCATCATTCCTGACAGCCCGCCCTGCAATCCTTTTATCACAGACATTGCCGGGCTCAGCGTCACCACCACGTCTCCAAGCTCTGTTATTGTGTTCAGTCTTAGCTGTATCTGTTCCAGCGCCAGTTTTGCTGAAGTCACCATCTTGTTCATTTTCCGGATCTGCGACAGCTCTCCTGACAGCACTTTTGCGTGCGAAGCGTCGTGACTTTGCATCGCAAGCACTACGCGCTTGAAGATCACCTGATCTTTTTCCTGCATCCTTGACGATATTGAATCCAGTTTTGCGATTTGCATTTGCAGCTTTTTCTGTGCTTCTTCTATTCTTGGCTTCAGCGGTGCCTGTGGCTTGATGCCTTCAAGCAGCCTGTGACCAACACTTTCTCCCTGTGGCTTTACCCACTTGCTATCAAACGGCATACTATTACCTAGGCCATCTTGGCGCCAAAGAACTAAAAGTCGCGATGTACCGCAGCCGCCAGTAACCACGGTAACACCGGTCCGCGGTTACACGTGTTCTATAACAATCTCGCAAATACCACAAAACTTATCCTTTAGACAGGTTTTTTAAAGGCTGCAAACGGGGTTACCATGTATAGATGATAAAAGAAAAGATCAAAGTCAACAATCGCAATTATAACGTCACAATCAACGAGCAGACTCAGATGTACGCGATGCGGTTGCGCAGGCTTTATCAGCAGAGCTACAGTGACGTTGACAGCTTTGACGAAGTGAGCTCCGAAATTTCCAGCACGGTGAGCAACCTGTTAAAGCACGCCGTTTCACCAGAAGTAAGAGAAGACGACATGGACGGCGTAATACAGCAACTGCTAAAGATGTACGAAAAGGCCGCCAAGAAATAGGTTTTACCATCTAGAAAACATCTAAATAACAATCGCAAGCGTCCCTCCATATGGACGCCCACGCCATCAAAAAGTGCATAAACCCTTCATGTGGTTTGACTTATGAAATTAACAACGACATTTACCGGTGCTCTTGCGGCTCGCTCCTTGACATAAAATACAGCAAAAGGCCTGGCCGCGACCTTGTCGAAACGTTCTACCAGCGGCGCAACCACGGTGGCAACATCTACAACGAAAGCGGCGTGTGGCGCTTCCGCGACCTTGTCAATTTCGCCGGCATTGACACTGAAAGTTTTGAAGAATGTGCGCGCGTCCTGGTCTCCCTCGATGGCTCTGAAGGTCGCCTCTCAAAGCCATACAAGATGAGCAAGGCTGCAGATTACGCCGAAATGGACCACGACTCGTTCCTGCTCCAGCCTGAAGGCTACAACCCCTCCGGCTCGTTCAAGGACAACGGCATGTCTACTGCGGTGACGCATGCAAAGATGCTCGGCGTGAAAAGAATAATCTGCGCGTCCACCGGCAACACGTCGGCTTCTGCTGCAATGTATGCCGCCAACGAAAGCATGGAGTGCGACGTCTACATCCCGAAAGGCGAAATTGCGCCAGGCAAGCTTGGGCAGGCGTTCCAGTTTGGCGCGCAGGTCATCCAGGTGCAGGGCAACTTTGACGACGCCCTTGCGGCATCGCTCAAAAACGCCAAGGAAACCGGCGGCTACACGGTCAACTCGGTAAACCCGTTCCGCCTTGAGGGCCAGAAGACCATCGTCTACAGGGTTCTCGAGCACCTCGACTGGAACCCGCCTGACTGGATAGTGTATCCTGGCGGGGCCCTTGGCAACACTTCGAGCTGCGGCAAGTGCCTGATAGAGCTGTACGAATGGGGCTGGATCAAAAAGATCCCGCGCATGGCAATAGTGAACGCAGAAGGGGCAAACACCTTCTACGAGCTTTACAACGGGCTGTTTGAAAACGAGCAGCTCAGGTGGAATGGCGGCAGGCCCGACCTTGCAATGGTCGACCGCTACTACGCCCACCTAGACAAAAAAGGCGTCAGGCCAAAGACACACGCCACCGCAATCCAGATAGGAAAGCCTGCCAACATTGCAAAGGCCCTGCGCGCGCTCGACTTTACCAAAGGCGTTGTCATGCAGGTAAGCGACAAAGAAATGAGCGACGGCATGTCCATAGTGGGCCTGAACGGCTTTGACTGCGAAATGGCGTCAGGCGCAGTCCCGGCCGGCGTGAGAAAGCTGCGCAAGGAAGGTCTGATCAAGCGCGACGATGTCGTAGTCGGCATACTTACAGGAAGGCAGAAGGATCCGGGGCTTGCAGTGGAATACCATACCAATCCAAACAACATGTTTGCAAGGCCGCCGACAAGCCACTAATCTGAATAATTATTGCAATGTTGTATATCGCTATGCTATCATATAATATATAATATAATAGTTA
>DATFDX010000150.1:0-2994 GCA_035251875.1 Nitrososphaera sp.
CTCGTAGACCTGTATGTCGACTTTAAAGTCGCTCTCGTAGATGTCGAGGATGTAACCTGTCCTCGCAATCGTCTCGGGCTTGCCGAACTGGGCGGACTTGATCTCATCCTCTGCCCACTTGGGAAGTCCCTCTTCCTGAGAGCCGCCTTCGCTTTTAGCCGTCTTCGCCCTTCCCATTCTACCTCTAGCGTGTAAGCACTGGATTTAATAGCTTTTCCAATTTAGTTCTATTATCAGCGAACGCATGTCTAGAAAATATCACCACTTGGTTATTCAATTATGACATTTCTGTTTAACGCCGTTTTCACCGGCTAGTTGCCATGACGACCTTTAGCAGCAACTGGGTAAAGGACAATAAACAGAATATGTCTGAGAAGATAAAGCAGAATATCGGCCCTCAGCAACCGCTGAAACCGAGAATCGAGCTTGCAAAGAACAAGATTCAGGCGCAAAACCAAAAGCTAGAGACGATTCTGGAAAAACTGCGAGGCAAGGAAAAATCGCTTTTCAACCAGGTAGTTTCCGCTCTTCAGAAACATGACACTCAACAGGGCAAGATGATTTCAAACGAGATCGCCCAAGTGAGAAAGACAACGAAAATGATCTCGCAGCTAAAGATGGCACTGGAGCAGATACAGCTCAGGCTGGAATCAACCATCGACCTCGGAGACGTGATGGTGGCAATTGGTCCGGCAATGGGCGCGCTGACGAGAGTGAGGTCAGGGCTATCAGGCGTAATGCCAGAAGTGGACAGGGAACTCGGAGAGATCAACGGAGTCTTTAGCGACATCATGATGAGCGCAGGAAGCATGGGCAACACCTCGTTCGCCTTTGACGCAAGCGGCGAAGAAGTGGACAGGATACTGGCAGAAGCAGGCGCAGTGGCAGAGCAGAGAATGACAGACAGCTTCCCGGACGTCCCAATCGGATCTTCAAGCAGCAGGACAGGAACAACAAGCGAGAACGCACAGTTCTAGCTTTCTCTTTTCCTTTCTTTTTCTTTTCTAAAATTTACCTTACAGTCACAGACTTTGCCAGGTTTCTCGGATAGTCAGGGTCCACGTTCTTTGCAAGCGACAGCTGGTAAGCCAGTATCTGCAGCGGTATCACTTCGGCTATCGGGTAGTACGCCTCTTCCTTCAGGTGCGGTATCTCGATCCAGTAGTCGTAGATGTCGTCATTGCGATCCGAAATACCAATAACAGTCGCGCCCCTTGCCTTTATTTCGTGCGCGTTTGAAATCGTGTCATTGAACGTTGCGTCGTGCGGGTTTATCATAATGACAAACGTGTCCTTTTCCATCAGGGCTAGCGGCCCGTGCTTTAGCTCGCCGGCTGCAATGCCTTCTGCGTGCACGTAGGCAAGCTCTTTGAGCTTTAGCGCGCCTTCCAGCGCTATCGGGTAGTGGAGCGACCGCCCTAGCAGGTAAATGTCGGACGCGTCCTTCATCTCCTCTGCCACTCTCATGACACTTGCCTGGTTGGCCACGATATTTTCAATTGCTACTGCAAACTCGGCCCTTTCGGTTTCAAGGCAGTTCTTGCACAGCTTGTCGGTGATGTTGTAAATGAGCGCCAGCTGACCTGTAAAGCTCTTTGTAGCCGCGACTCCGATCTCTGGCCCGCAGTTTGTCGACAGGAACGCGTCGGCTATCCTTGCAAGCGACGACGTGGTGACGTTGACTACTGAAAGTATCTTGGCCCCATGGTTCTTGGCCAGTCTGACTGAATCAAGGACGTCTGCGGTTTCTCCGCTCTGCGAAATCGCGACGAGCACGGAATTGCTGTCCATGGATCCAAGCGCGTCCTGAGCCTCGCTTGACACCACGGTCTCTGCCCTTAACTTGCCAAACCTCGCCAACATGTGCTTGAAAATTAGCGCGGAATGGTAGCTGGTGCCGCTGCCAGTGATATAGATGTCCTTTGCGCCGGCGAGGATGTCGCAGAACTTTTTCATGACAGCCTCGTCCTGCCTTCCAGCGTGGACCACTGTCAGCCGCTGGTCGTTTATCTCCTTGAGGGTGTAGTGCGCGTACTTGCCCTTGTCAATGTCGCCCAGCTCCCACGCCACCTGGGTGATTGGGTGCGCGACAGGCAATCCTGTTACGTTAAAGATCTCTAGTTTGCTATTGTCGACGACGCAGATGTCGCCGTTTTCAAGGAATATCGCCTTGTCGGTGTATTCGAGGAACCCGAGCACGTCGCTTGAAACAAAGTAGCCGTCATTTGCGACGCCAATGACCAGCGGCTCTTCGTACCTTGCGCCGCATATGGTGCCGTTCTGGAAGACTGCCACAAACGCATAGTTGCCCCGGAGCCTCTTGCAAGTCTCGATCATGGCGTCCTTGACTCCCTTGCCGTAGTGGATTTCAAGCAAATGGGCAATAACTTCGCTGTCGGTTTCGCTTGCAAAAGTGTGGCCTGCGGCAATCAGCTCTTCCTTGAGCTCCTTGTAATTTTCGATAATGCCATTGTGGACCACCGCGATGTCGTTCTTGCAGGCGGAATGCGGGTGCGCGTTGCTGTCAGTCACGCCTCCGTGCGTGGCCCAGCGTGTGTGCCCGATGCCAATCCTGCCGGCCATCTGGCTGAGGTTCATGCTCTTGTTGACCTCGACAACCTTGCCAGTCCCCTTGCGGACCAGGATGTTGCCGCTGTCAAACGTGGCTACGCCGACGCTGTCGTACCCCCTGTACTCCATCCTCTTCAGGCTGTCAACCAGGATAGGGGCCGCAGCGTTTTTGCCTTTGTAGCCTATTATCGAGCACATCGAACGAAATCAGGCCGGCCGCGCTTAAAACTACCATCAAACTATGAAATACACCATTATACAATATCTTATAACGGCTCGTGCACGCTCATTTCAATGTAGTTGTATACCACTACATAATCTTATATAGCGGTATACATCATCTGTGGGCATTGGAAAAGAAGCTCGTTTCCGAGAAGGACGGGCAGGCGTCTGCCAAAAAGATCGTGGTTTTCCGCGACGTCG
>DATFDX010000151.1:0-4895 GCA_035251875.1 Nitrososphaera sp.
CAATAAGATAATGGAAATAGTAAACAAGACAATTAAGTAACTTACCGGCGGAAAAATCTATTTGCGACGGCCGGGATTTGAACCCGGGTTACCAGATTGGCAATCTGATGTCCTAGACCAAACTGGACGACCGTCGCACGCAACTATCGAGACTGCAACGTTATTTAAAACATGCTACACGAGCAGAATTATCGTCGAATACCCACGGCTCTCGGTGACATAGTCGCCTTCAACTTCCTCCACCACTGCGGTGAGGGAAATCAGGTCGCGCTTTTGGCAGCTCTTGGCGTCAACTATGATATAGTCGTCAAGTATGTCCGCGCCCTTCGTGCTCTCCTTGCTCAGTGAAAAATTCACCGGCGAGCTGGAGCTGACAAGCAGGAGCTGGTCTTTCTGGTAGCTGCCGATCCGCGCAAGCCGGCCCGGCCGCGGCATAGCCTTGACGTTCATCCTTATCTCGCCAACAGGGTGCGTCGCGTAGCGGTTCATCTTGTTCACGAAAATGTCAAACTTGAAGGGATAGCCGGCGGTGTTCTCTGCCATCTTGTTCACGCCGTCGTTCATGACAATGTCCACTTTTTTGATCGTGTTGCCGTATTTCGCTATCCAGTCGTTCGTAGTCTTTACAATGCTGCTTATCACAGCTTTTCTCCTTGCAGTTTCCTGATCGCCCAGCTGGTACCGGTCGACCCAGTCCATGTAGTCGCGGCTGATGTCGCTGATGAACTCTGTGCAGGTGTTCTGGTAATCCTCGATGCTGGTGGCCCGCTCTGAACTGCTGTCTGCGGCAAACATCACCTCTTGTGGCGTCAAGCCGCCATAAAAACATGAACTACTTGGAAAGCAGCTCTGCCATCTTTTTCGCCTGGTACGTTATGATCATGTCCGCGCCGGCCCGCTTGATGGAAGTAAGGAACTCGGTCATCACACCGTTCTCGTCCACCCAGCCGTTCATGGCGGCCGCCTTTACCAGCGCGTACTCGCCGGAGACGCTGTAGGCGCATATCGGCAGGTTGGTGGCCTGTCTTGCCTTGTAGATGAGGTCGAGGTACGGGATGGCCGGCTTTATCATTACAATGTCGACTCCCTCTGCAATGTCTGTCTCTATTTCGCGCATCGCCTCCTTTGCGTTTGAAAACGGCATCTGATAGGTGCGCCTGTCGCCAAACCCGGGCGCCGAGTGGGCCGCGTCGCGGAAGGGAGCGTACAGCGGCGACGCCTGCTTTGCGGAATAGCCCATTATCGCCGTGTCTGTGAATCCTGCGGCATCAAGGCCCTTGCGTATCGCCTGCACCTGCCCGTCCATCATGGCAGAGGGCGCGACAATGTCCGCGCCGGCTTTTGCGTGGCTGACCGCGACCTTTGCAAGGGTGTCGATGCTCCTGTCGTTGTCTATCTTTTTGTTGACTACGAGTCCGCAGTGGCCGTGCGTCGTGTACTGACATAAACATACGTCGGTGACTATGGCTACTTTGCTGCCGAACTGCTTGCGCACAAGCTCTATAGACTTTTGCACGATGCCCCTGTCGTCAAAGGCCGGCGTCGCGCCCGGGTCCTTGCGGGCTGGCAGGCCAAAGAGGATCACCGCGTTGATGCCGAGGTCCAGAATGCGGTTGACCTCTCCGACAAGCCTTGAGAGCGGCAGCCTCTGGATGTCTGGCATCGAACCTATCTCTTCTGGCTTTTTCAGGCCTTCCTGGACAAACACCGGCGCTATCAGGTCCTTGGATGAAAGGCGGGTCTCCTGCAAAAGGTCCCGCACTGCCTGGGTGGTCCTCAGGCGCCTGAGCCTGACGTTTGGAAAAGCGTTACTGTTGCTGCTTTTCTTCATACTTGAACAACTTGGCTACTATTTTCATCAGCTCTTCGCTTTCGCCTTCCTCTGTGACCTTCCTGAGGTTATTCATCGGGGTTGAAAGGACGCCCTCGACGATGGCGTACGAAAGCTGCTCCACGATCTTGGCTTCTTCCGGCCCCAGCTTTTTGCCAAGCATCGACATCGCCTTTTTCAGTTCCCGCTCCCTTATCGTGTCGACGTTCTTGAAGACCGACACTACCACCGGCTCGGCCTTCATCCTCTTCATTATCGTGTCGACTGACTTCATTTCGCCGTCGATCAGCTTTTCCGCGGAATTGATCTCTTTCATGCGGGAGCGCATGTTCTTGCCGACGAGCTCGGCAATCTGGTCCATGTTTATGAGCTTGACTCCGTGTATCGTGGCGACCTTTTCGTCCACAGTCCTCGGGTTTGACAGATCGAATATCATCATGCCTTCGCGCCTGTTCTTCATCGCGTTCTCTATCCTTTCAAAGGTGATCAGGCGGTACGGAGCTACAGTCGCGGTGAATATCACGTCGACCTTGCGCAGCGCTTCAAGCGCGCTGTCAAACGGGATCGGGGTGCCGGCGACCGTCTCGGCAAAGGCCTGGGCCCTTTCCGGCGCCCTGCTTGCCACCATAAAGTCGACGTCGCGCTTTTTTAGCACC
Organism: Nitrososphaera sp.; assembly: GCA_035251875.1. Taxonomy (GTDB): domain Archaea; phylum Thermoproteota; class Nitrososphaeria; order Nitrososphaerales; family Nitrososphaeraceae; genus Nitrososphaera. Next base: position 2,488 of record DATFDX010000151.1, read on the forward strand.
TTTGCGACGAGGCTTGCGGCCTCGCCCGTCCCTATCAGCATTATCGTCCTGCCCTTCAGCTCGTCAAAGTACTCCTCGGCGATGTTCACCGCCACGGAGGCGATTGAGATGCTGCCCTTGTTTATGCCGGTGGCGGTCCTGACCCTGCTTCCGACCTTGAGCGCCCTGTCAAATATCAGAGAAAGGTTGGCGCTTGCGTAGCGGCCAGAGCGGGAGAATTCCAGCGCGCGCCTTACCTGGCCCAGGATCTGGTCTTCCCCTACCACCAGCGAGTCAAGGCCGGACGCGAGCTTCATCAGGTGCATCACGGCTTCCCTGCCCCTGCTGATCTCGACGTTTTCAAAGTCCTTTTCAGATAGCCCGACCGAGGAGGCCCACTCTTCAAGCAGCCTGGCTTCGTCAGGGTTTTTGGCAGCCGCAAACACCTCTACCCTGTTGCACGTCTGCAAGATGACGCACTCTTCAAAGCCCGCCTTTTTCAGGAAAGCCTTGTGCGCGTTATCGATGTCTTTGAACGTAAATTTTTCAAGCATGTGGATGGGCGCGTTGCGGTAGGTGACGCGCGCGTTGACAATGTGAACTGGCGCGACTGCTGGTGCGGTCTTGGTAGCTGCCGTCATTTTGTGCTTTTCTTCTCCCATTTTTGCAACAGCTCTAACGTCGCGCTTTTAGCATCTTCAATCCTGTCTTCCTTAATAAGGTTCTGGATTCGGCTGTCTTTTATCAATGAATAGAGAAACTCCTTGCGCTCGCCCACTGTCTTGATCCTCGGCCGCGCGGCCTGCCGGGCAAACTCTTGCAGTTTTGCGTTCTCAATGTCTGCCTTTCTGATGATCCTGCACAGCACCCTTTCCGCCCTGATCCGAACCTTGCGCGCCATTATCGGGCTCTTGCCCGAAGTGGAAATCGCGACCTGCATCACGCCTTCGATGTTGACTATTGAAGCGTAGGAAAAGTCGCTGACTTCGGGGTCGTCAGCAGCATATACGAACGCGCCCATCGTCCTGCCCTTTTCGACGATCTTGCGGTTCAGCTCGCGGTCGTTAGTGGCCGCAAGCACCAGAAACACGTCTTTGTAATTATCTAAAATCTTGGCGTCGCCAAGCCTTGCCTTGACGAGCTCGATCTTGCCAAGGGCCGCCTGCTCTGTCAGGAAGCGGTTCGCCCTGTTGCTGATCACGGTTATCCTGCAGCCCTGCCCTAGCAGGCCGCGGACCTTTCTGACGCCCTCTGTCCCGCCGCCTATAACTATGGCGCGTTTGCCCTTGACGTTCAGGTCGACAATCAACTATAACACCGGCTAGAGAGGCAGTGGAATCTGGTTACTTTTCTTTATTTAATCGTTCAGTTGGGTGCAGGAATTGCCTAGTGCAGTGCCTTTTTGAGATAGTTTGCGTCAACGGTTACCGGTATCTGGTAGGGCGAATCCAGCAGCACCACTGTCGCCTCCTGCTTTTCATAGTCGACGCGCGTTATCTTGGCCTTCATGGACTTGAACGGGCCGGCGATCACTTCGACCGTGTCGTCGACGCTCAGCTCAGACACCACCGGCTTTTTCACCAGGTACCCTTCGATGTCCTTGAACGGGAGGTCGCCCCTTATCTGGCCCCTGACATGCCTTATCCCTGCCAGAGCTTCGTACGCGACGTTGGAATCCGGCGCTTCGACAATGATGTAGCCTTTAAAGCTGTCAAGCACCATGACCGAGCGGATCCCGAGCTTTTTAGAGTTCACCCTTACTTGGATCTGGCTTGCTACGACCCTCTCCTGCCCGCCTGTAGTGCGTATGGCAAAGAACTTGGAGTCTCCGGATGGCATGGCCTGCTTTGGTTGCGCCGGTGGAGCTGCCGGAGAACCCGCCGCTTCGACTCTTGGCGACTCTCTTACGGCCTCGGCTTGCTGCGTCTCAGCTTCTGTAGAATCCTGATTATCATCAACTTTGACATCCTCGATGCCAATCTCTTCCTCTTGGACATCGTCTACCCTATCGCTATCGCTCATTTTGGTTAGGTATGCGGTGGTCTGATGCAATTTATAAATTTACTTAGACAGAATAATGCTAAAATTACAATTGTTCGCAGGCACTCTATATTGAACAACCACGTCCTCATAGCGTCGAGACAGGATCTGGCAGGCGCAACAATGGCCGATTACCTCAAGGAAAGCGCGGGATTCGCAGGCGACGGCAGGTCGCCCCTCCACAAAAACGTCAAGCTTTACGTCGCCCCCGGCAGCCTGCTCACCCTCGAAAGCCTTGATAAAGCCTACCCTGACGCCAGCTCGTTCATCTTCCTCTCAAAGCACAAGTCAGACAGCCAGATCCCGACGCTCACCTGCCACTGCACCGGCAACTTTTCTGACAACCCCTACGGGGGAAACCCCGGGGAAATAGCGGTATCCTATCCGAG
>DATFDX010000152.1:0-3081 GCA_035251875.1 Nitrososphaera sp.
ATGCTATAATCTTATTATGAGGTATTCGTAGGGTGTTGCCGACGGCTGCGAACAGACGAACCAGCGGCGGATGGGGTACAATGGTAGCCTGTCCTGAGCAGCGGACCCGGATAAGATGCGAAACGAGTTCTGAGCTCTGCATGCCTTTAGCGGTCCAGAAATTGGATTCTAAGCAGTTATTGCTAATGTCAACTATTAAATTTATTTATCCACAGAACTACCTTGAAAAAAAGAGAATGGCGGCTAGAACGTCAGACATTCGCGTTCTAGCCCGTCGCAATCAAGACCCTCAAGCCAAGGCAACGCTAAAAAGGTCGCCAGTCTCAGAGCCGCCTTCAACATTCGGGGTGTTCTGATGCCAGAACTGGTTGCCCACTTGCTCTTGAGCCGACAGCCCTGACGCGGAGCCGTAGATGACGTGGACAGCGCCGGCATCTACTACAGTACCAGCGTCTTCACCCGGTGCCCCAATCGCCAAATCTTCATACCCATCACCATTGAAATCAGTAATGTCGGCCGATGCAGCCTGCGCGTCCTGTATCGGCGTATATGTTATAGTTGCAGTCAGCTTCATTGCTGAAAGTAGGAACGCTGCAACTAGCCTTTGTGCGCTTGATAAAGTGTTCTTACTCATGAATTATGGACAGGATGGTATTATTTTAGTTAATATGGACAATAAGGCAGGGTTTTAGATAACGGAATAAGAGCCGATATTTCAAATAATTATTGATATTGTTACCATTACTTATCCTGCTCTAATTCTGGTACTGTCAAGTTATCGTCGGATCAATCACTAACTCGCGATAATCCATCCGACGAAGATTTGACAGCATCCGGCAGGCTAACGATTATTAGTTCCATTCACAAATTCGCTTCTATATGCTCAAGGTAGCAGTCATCGGGGCCACGGGTGCAGTGGGCCAGGAATTCGTTGTCGCCCTCAACAAGCACAAGTGGTTTGAACTGACGCATGTGGCCGCCTCTGAAAGGTCGGCCGGCAAAAAGTACGTCGACGCGATCCGCGATCCAAATTCCGGCATCCTGCGGTGGCACAACCGGGAAGAAGTGCCAGAGTACGTCAAGAACATGGTCGTCAGCAAAGTGGACGACATCAAGCCGGCAAATTTCGATCTCATATTTACAGCCCTTGAATCTGACGACGCAATGATAGTGGAGCCAAAGTTTGCCAAGACCACGCCGGTTATCAGCACCGCCGCCGCGTTCCGCTACGAGTCAGACGTGCCGATACTGATACCGGGGATAAACGACAATCATGCAGAACTGCTCAACGTGCAGAGGAAGAACCGCGGCTGGAAGGGGTTCATTGCTCCGCTGCCAAACTGCACGACAACAGGCATGGCCATCACGCTCAAGCCGATACTCGACAAGTTTGGCATCGAAAAGGTGTTCATGACTTCCATGCAGGCGCTCTCTGGCGCCGGAAGATCGCCGGGCGTAATCGCGCTTGACATCATGGACAACGTCATACCCTACATCCCAAAGGAAGAGGAGAAGGTGCAGGTTGAGACGAAAAAGATCCTGGGCGGCATGAACAACGGCTCTATCGCGCCGGCGCCGATCAGGGTGAGCTGCACCTGCACGAGGGTTCCAGTGTCTGACGGCCACACCGAGTCGGTGTTTGTTGAAACAAAAAAGGCTGCAGAAGCGGAAGAAGTCAAGCAGGAGATGCTGAAATTTTCAAGGAACGTGTCGATCAAGGGTCTGCCCACCGCGCCAAAGGACTACATCGTAGTGCATGACGACCCGACGCGCCCGCAGCCGAGGATCGACAGGGAGCTGAACGACGGCATGACCACAGTCGTCGGCAGGCTGCGCAAGGACACCGCCTTTGACAACGGCATCAAGTATGTACTCCTGTCGCACAACGAAAAGATGGGATCGGCAAAAGGTGCAGTCCTGCTTGCCGAGCTCTTGAAGGATCGCAACATCCTCTAAATTTCTTTTTTTGATGCAAAAGTTGCAATTAATAGGTTTATTAACCTCCAAATTTATGATCTAACTGATTTCCTGAATGGGAAGAATTGATGATCTTGATGTGAAAATTTTGAGCGAGCTTGCCCGTGACGCGAGCATTTCCGTACCAAAGCTCTCCAAGAAAATCAACGTCAATTCCTCGGTCGTCTACAGCAGGATAAAGCGCCTTGTAAAGCGCGGCCTTATCAAGAAATTCACAATCATCATAAACGACGAAGCGCTTGGCTTCAACGTCAAGGCGCTCACCGGCATTAACATGGACTCAAAGCTCAGGGACAACGTGCTCAACGAGCTCTTCAAGATCCCAGAAGTAAGGGAGGTTGCCGAGGTCACGGGCAGGTTCGACGTGCTGGTGACAATGAACGCCCGCTCGCTCGACGAGATGCACCAGCTTATCTCGGAAAAGATAGGCAGGGTGGAGGGCGTGCAAAAGACAGAGACGTTTATCGAGATGCGCAAGACAAGCCGCGAGATGGCCTATCCGGCGTCGATAGCCAAGTAATAATATAAATAACAATCAGTTCATTTTACTCTCCGCGGGCAATTGACTATTCACCAGATAACGGTAGGCAACAGGCTCAAGAACTATTACGAGCTAACAAAGCCCAAGATCTGGTACCTGCTGGTTTTCACCGCGTTTGGCGCGGCCCTGACTGCTTCGTTCCTCTTTGACATCCCGATCAGCCCGATGACCTGGCTGCTCCTGATAGGCGGAGTGGCAGCCGGCTCTGCGGCCGCCGACACCCTGACTGGGTACAACGACCGCGACATTGACAAGATAATGGATCGCACAAAGGACAGGCCGATACCTTCGGGCAGGATAACGCCCAAGAACGCGCTCGTCTTTGGGCTCGCACTTGCCGCAATTTCGCTTGCGTGCGCCTGGTTCATCAACATCTGGGCGTTTGGGCTGATGGCCTTTGGGCTCTTTGACAACATCATCGTCTACAGTAAGTGGCTCAAGCGCCGCAGCCAGAGCAACATAATCCTGGGCGGATTTTCAGGAGGCGCACCCGCGCTGATAGGCTATGTGGCAGTAACGACAATGAACATCGAGGTAGGGCTCGTGATGGCAGGGCTCGTATT
>DATFDX010000153.1:0-4662 GCA_035251875.1 Nitrososphaera sp.
CGTTCGCTGTCTATCAGGCCGAGGGTGCCGATGACCGGCGACGGCTTGATAGGCCCCTTGGCAGTCTCGTTGTAAAAGCTCACCTTGCCCCCCACCACCGGCACTTCCATGAACTTGCAGTAGTCGACTATAGCGCCCACCGCCTGCTCAAACGTCCAGAAAATCTCCGGGTCTTCGGGGCTTGCGAACTGGAGGTGGTCGACGACGCCGACAGGCTCGGCGCCTGTGCAGATGACGTTTCGAAATCCTTCAGAGAGGCAGCCGAGCGTCCCCTGGTACGGGTCGAGGTAGCAGTGCTTTGAGTTGCCGTCCAGCTTTATCGCCACAAACTTGTTGTTGTCCAGCCTCATGACTGCGGCGTCGCCCATGCCCGGCTTGCCCACCGTCCGCACCCCCACTTCGTGGTCGTACTGCTGGTAGACCCAGCGCTTGCTCGCTATCGTCGGGTTTGACAGTAGCAACAGCAGCACCCTGCCGAGGTTTGCCGGCACTTTTGGCTGCTTTACCTCCTTTAGCTTGTCGAGGTAGGCTGGGCGCTTGACTGCTCGATCGGCAAGCGGCGCATGGGCGACTAGGTGCGACGGCATCTCGGCCACCACCTTGCCGGCGTGCCGGACCACCAGATCCTTGTGTTCCTGCACTACTCCAAGCACCGAATGCCGGATCTCGTACTTTTCAAGGATCGACTGCAATGCAGGCAGCCTTGCGCTGTCTGTGACGTAGAGCATGCGCTCCTGCGATTCTGAGATCATTAGCTCGTTTGGGGTCATGCCGTTTTCTTTTGCGTGGACCTTTGTCAACTCAACGTCAAAGCCCTTGCCCAGAGTATCAGAAGTTTCAGACAGGCAGCACGACAGCCCGCCGCCACCAAGGTCCTTGATGCCCTTGATGCAGCCCTGCCTTACCGCCTCCATCGTGGCTTCTAGCAGCAGTTTTTCAAGGAAGGGATCCGGGATCTGGACGGCGGACCGGTTTTCCGCTTCAAGCATCTTTGACGCAAACGACGCGCCGTGGATCCCGTCGCGGCCAGTTGAGCCGCCCGCAAGCACCACTACGTCGCCAACATCTGCCTGGTTTGCGACAATGTCTTCCTTGCGCCCAAAGCCTATCGACGCGACGTCGACTAGGCAATAGTCCTCAAACGACGGGTCAAACTCGATCTCGCCCCCGACCGTCGGGATGCCGATGCAGTTGCCATAGTCGGCTATCCCCTTGACGACGTTCTTGAACAGCCACTTTGACTTTGCGACGGCCTTGCCCTTGCCGGTGATCGGCGCAAACCTGAGAGCGTCAAGCACAGCTATCGGCCGGGTGCCCATCGACATGATATCGCGTATCACTCCCCCTACTCCGGTCGCCGCGCCACCAAACGGCTCTACGGCTGACGGGTGGTTGTGGCTTTCAATGTGCACAGTCAGGACATAGCCGTCGCCAACGTCAAGGACGCCGGCGTCATAGCCCGGCCCCACTACGACGCGCTTGCCCTTTGTAGGCAATAATCGCAAATATTTTTTCGACGACTTGTACGAGCAGTGCTCCGACCATTCCGCGCCGACGATGTCCTGCTCGATCTCGTTTGCCTTCCGCTTCAGGTTTTCTTCGAGGTAGTCGAGCTCTTGCTTTGTCAGGACGCCCATCTACGCTATCGCCTTTTGCTTCAGGTTGGACACGAGCGATCGGAAGATCGTGATTGCGTCATTTCTTGTGCCCTCTGCCACGAGGATGCTTTCGCTTGCCCTCTCCGGGTGCGGCATCATGCCCATTACGTTGCCCTCTTCGTTGCAGATTGCCGCGATAAGATCAGAAGACCCGTTAGGGTCGTCATTTGAATACTGCAAAACGATCTGGTTCTTTTTCTTTAATTCTTTCAAAATCCTGCTGTCGGCCATGTAGCGGCCCTCGCCGTGCGCAACCGGGATTCCAAACGTCTGCCTTGGCGCGAACTGGCTGGTGAAAGGAGTCCTGTTGTTCTTTACCTCGACCTTTGTCCACCGGCACACAAAGCGGAGCGAGTCGTTCATCATGAGGGCGCCGGGCAGAAGGCCCGATTCGACCAGAATCTGAAAGCCGTTGCATATGCCGAGCACAGGCGTGCCGTCCTTTGCCATTCGCTTGACCTCTTGGACAATTGGGCTGTGCGCCGCGATGATGCCTGCGCGCAGCCGGTCGCCAAACGCAAAGCCGCCGGGGATTATCATTGCGTCATATCCCGATATGCGGTCCTTGGTGTGCCAGATAAAATCTGCCTGGACGCCTATGACTTTGTTTAGAACGTGGTGCACGTCACGGTCGCAGTTGCTGCCGGGGAAAACGGCAATCCCAATCTTTGCCATTACTGCGACTGAAACTTGACAGAGCTCGTATTAATATCTTCAGATTAGCGAATTCCGCACCGGCATATAGATCACTACAGCATTGTTTTTATCTTTGGGCGATTCTGGGAAATTGGTATGGCAGTAGTGCGCGACATCATGACAAAGCAGATAGTCATGATAGACCACGACAAGTCGGCACTGGAGGCTGCCAAGATCATGGCCGAGAAGGGCATAAGTTCCGTGTTCGTGGTCAGGGACGGCCAGCCTGTGGGCATCGTGAGTGAGCGTGACTTTATCAAGAAAATATGCGCAAAAGAGCTTCCGATCGCCGAAGTAAAGATTGGCGACATCATGTCCAAGATACAGACGACCGCCGAGCCGGAGACGCCCATCGAAGTCGCGGTGCAGAGGATGGTGAACCACAAGATACGCCGGCTCCCGATAATGGAGGGCGGCAAGCTGGTTGGGATCATCACGGTGACTGACCTTGCAAGGCACCTGAGGACTACGTTGTTGCTGGAGGGTGCGCTGAACGACTCAAACAGCCTTGACGACGTGATCGCGACCATGGATCACGACGATAAGCATTAGAATTCAGGTTATACTTTTCCGGTTGCCTTCACGGTGCAGTTGCTGACGACGGGGTTGAATATGCGCAGTTCCTCGCAGAGTTTTTTCACGGTCGCTTCAGCATCCTTCTCTGATTTTGAATTAATGACCATCTTTAGCATCTTTGCAGACCTGACTGACTGGACGTTTGAATAGCCGCCCTTCACAACGAGGTCGCGGTGAATGGTCTCGCCTTCCGGATCGTTGATGTAGGGCTTGTTTTCAATGACTACCTGCACTACGAACTTTGGCACAGGTTCAACAAGATTCATGCGATTTAAATACATTCTTTACATGAACCGGCCAAACACTTTGGTGAAGAGTAGGAACGTCCCCACAGACGGCGGGACCAGCCCTAGCATGAACATGTTTGGCGCGACGTCGCCGGGTATGTCAAAGTTGTTTATCGCCACTATGACGATAAAGAACGAGATAAAGAGCGTGACTGCAAAGAACACCGCGGCCCCCGCCATGTAGGCGAGCAGCTTCAGGTTGTCACGCTTTGTTACCGTGTGCGCCAACTCTAGCAACTAGAGCATGAGCCGTAGATTAACCTTTGCGAAAAACGTACGCTGTTCGATCTTTGTAGATCAGGGCCAGGGATTTCCAGATAAAAAAGCTGGAAAGACTACGAAGTGGCTGCCTGTGCCTGCACCGCTTTACCGAAGTATGCCTTGACGTGCGGCCTGTACATGTAGTAGAGAATTACCCCGCTGATTGCGATGCTGGCTATTGACCCGACGTTTCCAGTCGTTATTGAAACCACTCCAATTGCAATGGTAATGATAGACAATGCCACGTTTATTTTCCAGGCCCATTTCTTTGCTTTGAAGAGACCGTAGGCTACAACCAGAGATATGACGCCCAGGATCACGAGTACGCTACCGACGGATAATGAAACGATTCCAAGATATTCTGCTGGAATAGAGCTCGGAACTCCAGTCATTTGATCGTTCATCGAGGTGAGGCTCGGAATAACTGCAGCGAGAGCCGCAAGAGTCATTCCTGAAATAAGCATGAGAATTCCGCCGATTGCCGTAAGAATTCCAATTATTGTGACGCCCATAGGCCGGTTTTTTGTAGGTGTTGCTTGCATGCCAGTCTATGCAATGCCCCTCCTTTAAAGGGGCGTATTGGCACGCAGCTGCATCGTGGCACATGCTACTGCCAGTTGGATGGTGAACAAAAACGCCGTTTACTTAATAAAACGCAGTACCATTAGAGCGCACGAGGTCACGTAGCTCAGCCTGGCCAGAGCGGCTGACTTGTAAACTTGTCTCGTCAAGAGATCAGCAGGTCGTGGGTCCAAATCCCACCGTGACCTCTTAATTAAAATTCAAGCCGCGCTTTCCAGCAGTCATTGCAGGGCAATCCAGCGTACCATGGAGAGGAATCCTGCAGCTGGCAGGAAATAGAACGTCTGGTAAAGGAAATTGCCTTGCAGGTAAACAAGTCCGGCGTCAAGTATGACTGCATTCTGGGCATCACCAACGGCGGCATCATACCGGCAAAGCTGCTGTCGCGCGAGCTTGGGCTCGACGCCATCCAGTTCGTGCCAGTGCGCAACAAGACCATGATAAAGGCAGAAATGCCGGCTCTTGATGCCGGCAAAAAGTATCTGGTTATCGACGACATTTACGACACGGGCGACACGTACAACAAGGTGGCAGGCGCGCTAAAAGATTTTAGGTGCGACTTTTGCTTCTGCATGAGCAGGCACAGGAGCCGCGGGATAACT
>DATFDX010000154.1:0-3286 GCA_035251875.1 Nitrososphaera sp.
TGTCGGTGCTGCTTGCCTCCGCGCTGTTTGGGTCCGTGTTCACCCTGGCAAAGGTGCCCCTTGTTACCGTGGACCCGCTCGCCCTGTCGGCCGTAGTCTACACCATCGCGGGGCTGGCACTGATCCCGTTTGCAAAGGCGTCGTTCAGGTTTGACACAAGGCGCGACTACTACTACCTTGCAATAATAACGGCTTTTGGCGCGGTGGCCGCGCCGGTGCTCCTGCTCTACGGCCTGCAGCAGACCAACGCTTCAGACGCGGCCATACTGGCAAACGGCGAGATCGTGTTCACCATAGCGCTGTCAGCGGTATTTTTCGGGGAAAAGCCACATGGCAGAATCGGGCTGTTTGCGGTGATCCTTGTGGTGATCGGGCTTTTCATAGCCACCACCGACCTGAAGGTTTCAGAGACGATACTGGAGTTCAACGCGGGCAACCTCATGATACTGGGGTCGATGCTCATGTGGGCGGTTGACAACAACGTGAGCAGGCGCCTGACTTCAAACGCGAGCCCGGCCAAGATAGCAATGGTAAAGTCGCTTTCCGGCGGCCTTGTGCTGATGGCAGTTGCGCTGGCGCTTGGCAAGTCGGGCGCGATTGCAAACATCGAGCCCAACCTCTGGCTGATAATAATCGGCATGTCGGTGGCAGGGTTTGGCGGCGCGCTGATGCTCTTCCTGCAGGGCATCAAGAGGATAGGGACCGTCAAGACAATGTCAGTATTTTCGATGACCCCGATATTTGGCATAGTCATCGCGGCCCTGGCGCTTGGCGAGTCGATAAGCGTCTTTCAGGGAATAGCAACAGGCCTCATAATCGCGGGCATACTGCTGGTAAGCCGTCACTAGAGGAGCTTCAGGTCATTTGTCACCTTGTCAATGAGATCTGCCGGGGCCGGGCCTATCCCGATGCATGTGGTCGTGCCCGGCGGGATCTGGGTCAGCCCGCTGTCCTGCACCTGCACCACCGGCAGCCTGAGGCTTTCGGCGCGCTTTCTCACCTCCATCAGCTCGTCCATGCCCTGAACCTTTACCACCACCTTGGCCTGGCCGCCCTGAAACCACGCGTCGAACCATTCGCGCTTGTGCGCCTTCGCCTTTTCTGCGCCCATCACCGCGGCGTGCGCCACCTGCGCTGCTATCTTGCCCGTACCCATGCCAAGGTCCCTCCTGACAACCATTACCTGTTTGAATTCCACGTGACGCTCAGTCATAGTTTAATTAACAGAGTGAAAAATACATTGCTGGTCTTTTGCGAGATGCCGGCCTATGACGTGATAGTTGCAGGGGGGAGCGTTTCAGGCCTGCTGGCGGCACGCGAGGCGGCTGCTGGCGGCCTCTCGGTCGCGGTCCTTGAGGAAGACTCTGAGATAGGGACGCCGGAGCACTGCGGCGGGCTGGTGAGCATCGCAGGCATACGTAACCTCGGCCTAGTGCCGGACGCAAGCGCTGTCGAGAACGCCAAGATAGCAAGGGCAAGGATCCTCTCGCCCTCCAACGGCTTTGAGATCGGCGCGGAAAAGCAGAAGGTGATGGTGCTCGACAGGCGGGCGCTTGACAAGCAGATCGCCTTTCATGCCCAAAAACTGGGAGCCGAAATAAAGATAAAATGCCAGATGCGATCGCTTGCAAAAGATGGCTCTGGCTATCTTGTAAAAACTTCTGAAGGCGACTTTTCATGCCGCTACTTTATTGACGCAAGGGGAGTCGCGTCGATAATTGCAAGGAACAGGGAAGGCGTTTTGCAGTCAGCCCAGTACGAAGTTTACGCGTCCTGGATAGAGCGCGACACCATAGAAGTCGCGTTTGACAGCCAGCGGTACCCCGGCTTTTTTGCGTGGATAATCCCGACGGCCCAGGGCGCCGGCAAGATAGGCGTTGCCGGCAGGGGCATCAATGCGGCAGGCGCGCTCCAGTCTTACATTGACGGCAAGGGCAAATGCTCGGTAGTACGCAGGGTCTACGCCCCGATATGGGTCAACGGCCCGATGGAAAATTTCGTGTCTGACAGGACGATAATAGTGGGCGACGCGGCCGGCCAAAGCAAGCCGACGACCGCGGGTGGTATCTATACCTGCGGTATGGGAGGCGTGCTAGCGGGCCGCGCGGTCGTAGAGGCTGCAGGGAAAGACGACGACGGGTTGCTCGCCCAGTATCAAAAGAACTGGCTGTCGATGTTTGGCGCCGAGTTTGAAAAGATGCTTCTTGCAAGAAAGCTCTTGGAGAGGCTGGACAACAGGGCCATAGACGAGCTGTTCTCCGCGGTACCTCCGGAAAAACTTGAAGAAGCGTCAGCCAGCGGCGACTTTGACTTTCACTCTGCTGCGCTTGGCAAGATCATGGGCGCAAAGAGCGCCGCCAAGATGGCCAAGGCGCTGCTTGGCAACGAGATAAGGCGCCTGATCGACGGCAGCTAAGCAAGATATAAATTCGGTTGACCTTAAGAGAGCACGTATGTCCAAGCCATTGCAATTGCCGGTCTGCACCTCATGCAGCAGGCCGATTATGCCTAACGACGAATGTGTCAAGTATTACTGTCCAAACTGTGGCTATGTCCTCATGTGGCGCTGCGAATCCTGCCGCGAGTTTGCCAGATCCTACAAGTGCGTAGGGTGTGGCTTTGAGGGTCCGTAGGCATGGCGCGGCTAATAGCCAGGATTAGGATAATGCCCGCGGATGCCGAGTCCAACCTTGACAGCGTTGTCCAGTCGATAAAAACTTCCATGCCGCAAGGGATGGAGATGAAGGGCCACGCGATGGAGCCGATCGCCTTTGGTTTGAAGGCAATCGTCGGCGACTTTTTGCTGGAAGACGCGGAGGGCCAGATGGACAAGCTGGAAGAAACCATCAAGGGCGTCGATGGCGTCGGCGAAATTGATGTGATGAACATCAGCAGGCAATCCGTAAAAATGAAGTAACATTATGCCGGAGGCTGCTAGAGTTTGAAAAAGGTGCGCACTGGAAGTGGCGAATCGTCCCCCGTCCAGCTTAGGGTAGCCGAAGCCAAGCACCGCGACGTTGCCAAGCGGCGTGCAAGGATCGACCTGCGCCACATGGAGAAACTTGGAATACAGGCCGGCGAGGTGGTCGAGCTTATCGGCAAGCGCAGCACCGCGGTAACCGCGTGGCCGGCGGACGATGAAGAAAAGGAGAACGACATTATCAGGATAGACGGCCAGACGAGAAAGAACGCCGGCGTCGGGCTCAACGACCTTTTGAACATCAGGAAAATTGACTGCAGGCAGGCCAAGAGCGTCACGCTCATGCCGCTCGGCGACAGCAGCATC
>DATFDX010000155.1:0-2765 GCA_035251875.1 Nitrososphaera sp.
CTTTTCAAGCAGGTTGTAGATGTTCTCTGGCGCGTTGAACTTCCAGCAGGGCACCATCACCGTGCCGTTGCCGTTGACAAAGATGCTCTTCCACACGCCGCACTCGTCAAACACCGTCCTGCCGTGATCTATCACCTGCTGGAAATATTCCGGCGGTATCATGAGCGGGAGCGAGCCGGGCTTGCTCATATAGTCAAGGACGCTTTCGCTCACGCGGGTCATGGTTTCTCTGTCGGGCAGGAGCGAATAGTCGACATCGGACCTGTCCTCGACAAACGTGAGCGACACCGCGTTCGCGCCAAGCTCCCTGGCCCTTTCAAAATAAGTCTGGTCAATGAACTCCTGCGCGTTGTACTTTGTTATCACGCTGTTGAAATAGTGAGGCACATGGTGCTGCGTCAACAGCCGCACGTTGTCAGTAACCCGCCTGAACATCTGGGGCGTCACGCCGCGCACCTTGCAGTACGGCTCTTCATAGGTCGAGTCGATGCTGCATGTGACAAACTGGATGTATTTTTTCAGCTCGTCAAGGTCGATCGTGTGCAGGAGCGAGCAGTTGGTGATGAGCGTTATCGGCATCTTTAGCTCGTACAGGTGCTTTACCAGCTCCATAAAGTCGGGCCGGCTGGTGGGCTCGCCACCTTCTATGATTGACCAGACACAGTGCTTTGACACCTTGTCAAACACCGTCTTCCACTGGTCGGTGGTAAGGTCGCGGGTGCGTGCAAGCCTCATCTGGCCCTCCTTGTCCGAGTCGCCAAAGGGGCACATCGGGCAGTAGAAATTGCAATAGTGGGTCATGCTGAACACCGCAATGATCGGCCGCCTCCTTCCAATCGCCCTGCTGGCAGACCACTTGCCAAGCAGCTTGATGGTGCGTATGGTGTCCACCATTGATTCGTGTTTGCGGCAGACGTTCTATTAAGCGATTCTGTGATGCAAAACCTTAACAGCGTAATAGCGCTTTTACAAAAACAATGAGCGTGCTGGACTTTGGAGTGGAAGTGATAGCCATTTCCGTGTCGGGCGTGCTCGCCCCCGGCCCGCTCTTTTTCACAAACCTGCTCTACGGCACCCGCCAGGGCGCACGCGCGGGCTTGAAGGTGGCGTACGGCCACACCGCCGTCGAGCTGCCGCTCATCATGCTTCTCGCCGTGGGGCTGTTCACGTCTGCAGCTGCTACGCAATATGCCGGAACGATAGGCCTTGTCGGCGGGGTCGGCATCATTGGCTTTGCCGCCCTGCAGATCGCCGGCGTTCTCCGGAAAAAGAACATCCAGGCCGCGCCGGCAATGGCAAGCGGCAAGAGCCCGTTTGTCGCCGGCATCGCGCTCTCTGCGCTCAACCCCTTCTTTCTTGTCTGGTGGTTCACCGTCGGGCTGAAGCTGATCGCAGACTCGGCCACATTCGGGCTTGCCGCCGGCATAGTCATCCTCTTTGGCTTGCACATCTGGATGGACTATGCGTGGCTTGCCGGCACCGCCTACCTTGCCTCAAAGGGGAGCTCGGTGATAAAATCAAAATACTATCCGCTTTTGCTTTTGGCACTTGCGGCAGTCCTGCTGTACTATGGCGTGTATTTTACGCTGACAAGCATAGATGCCTTATCGTAGTTACTTTGCACGAGAAATCGGGACTTCGATCGTAGAGACGTTTCTTGTACGGCCGTCCTCCGACTGCACCGTCTCGGAGCCCAGCTTGATGGGTCCGATCTTGTAACCAAGTGTGTCCATGCGCTTGACGATAATCTGGGCCACGTCTACCGCCCTTGTGATGCTCTTTCCCCTGGCCTTTATCACCACTGTCGGTTCGTTTGCCAGCTGTACCAAAGTCGCAGTGACATATGTCATGAGCGGTTTTTTTCCGATAAATATCTCGTTGCTAGGCTTGTTCGGCCTCATAGTATTGGCATTTGCGGCATTTGCGGTGTTTGTAGACATGGTGCGAGATTATTCGGCACGCTGGAATATAACGTTTATTCTGGCTCCTTCTGGTCAATCCGACTGGGCGTATTTTTTGAGTATGCTCTCTACTTCAGAAGGGTTCGCAGCAATTTCTCTGGCCGCGTCGGGGTTCTCCACTTCGTAGCAGTGGAGCAGTCCGTCTTCGTCCCTGTAGAACAGGAACACCTTGCCGTCGTACACGCAGTGGTACAGCTGGTCGGTGACCATCTTTTCGGTCTTGAGCTTGATCCCGTCCTGCCCCGCCATCACGGGGTAATCGTCGCCTGTCGCCATCGATGGTAATCTGGGCAAAAGGTTATTTATTTAATTCCAAGCAGTTCAGACGCAAATGGCTGTCCTCTGTAAACATTTTGACACGCAACTCTGTAATAGTTGCAAGTTTGGCTTATTTGTGGCTAAAGGGATACAGGTTGACAGCCGTATTAGCTCTGGGTAGTGGCAGAATGAGTGGAAAACAGCGAATACTTGTGGTGGACGACGAGCATGACATAACCTTTGTTCTAGAGATGATGCTAAACGACCGCTACGACGTAGACGTGTACACCGACCCTGTAGAGGCGCTTGCCAACGTCAAGCCGCACAAGTACGACCTGATCCTGTTCGACTACCTGATGCCGAAGATGAACGGCTTTGAATTCTACCACAAGGTAAAGAAGATCGACCCGAACGTGAACATCTGCATGATGACCGCGTACGAGACCATTTCTGTCGACGGGGGCGGCAACGAGCCTGCGCAGCCATTTGACTCGAAATTTGTGCTGAAAAAGCCGTTTGACCTGGCGCAGCTGCTTGGCAAGTTCA
>DATFDX010000156.1:0-7775 GCA_035251875.1 Nitrososphaera sp.
CGTTAAAGTCGGGGGCATTTTCATACATCATCACTATTTCGTCGACAGGCTTGCCGATCGCAAGCATGTAGGTAGCGAGCATCACCCGCGCAGAGTGGGGAAGGTTCTCTCCCTTGCCCATGACTTCTAGCGCGTGCTTTACGCACGGCGGGTAGTCGGTGACCGCGGTTGCGCGGTACTCGTAGCGCGGCGCGAGTTTTGCACGTAGGCCGTCTGCCTTTGCCTTGATCGCCTGCGGCAGCGTTGGCAATGTCATCGCCTTGACCTTTTCGTAAATGAGCACCGACAGCTCGTTTCTGACAAGCCTGACGGTTTCGTCGGCGTCAAGGTAGACGTGGCCCTTGTCTACGAGCCTGTTGATGAGCTTCCACTCTTGCTCGTGGAAGTGGGATGACCTTGAGAGGTAGTCTGCAACCCTGACCTTGAAGAACCGCCCGTCCCCTGCTGCGTCGATCTTTAGCTTGAACAGGTCGTCGAAAATCTTGGCAAATAGCGACTGCCTCTGAATTTCGCTGTGGCGCTTCAGGTCCTCTGTCAGGAATTTTTCGGCACGCCGCGCTTCTGCCAGCGCGAACTTTTTTAGCACCGGCTCCAGGCTGATCGACTTGACCATAATGAGCGAAACAAGGAACGTGAGGATTTCTATTTCATACCGGTCCAGCTTGTCGTACATGTTGCCACCGACCTCGATTTCCACCCGCTCGGCGGCTCTTTCGATCACGTCCTTCATGTCAGGCCTGTCGAGCTCCTCCCAGCCAAAGCCCGACTCGCGAAGGTACTCTCCCGCTTCGTTCAAGAAGGGATACTTTGCCAGGTCGCCGGTCCCCATCCTTATGGACGACAAGTTCGAGCTATCATAGCTGAACTGCCATAAAAATGCCATTCCCGACAAGTTAAAGTAGCATTTGCTGGCTATGCCAGCAATGGGCGTCAGGGTTGGCTTCCACGTATCAATCGCCGGCGGGATATCAAACTCGGTGGACAACGCGAAAAAGATAGGCTGCACCGCGTTTCAGATATTCAGCAGAAACCCGCGGGGCTGGGCGGCAAAGCCGCTTGCTCCTGACGACGTGCACCTGTTCAAGAACAAGTTATCCACAAGCGGCATCGACAAAAGTTCAACCATAGTGCACATGCCTTATCTGCCAAACCTGTCCGGGCAGGAGAGCGAGTTTTACACAAAATCCGTGGATACCCTGGCCGGGGAGATCCAGAGGTGCAGCGCCCTCGGGATACCGTACCTTGTGATACACCTTGGGAGCCACATGGGCAAGGGGCAGGCGAACGGCGTAGGCCAGCTCGTAAAGGCTGTAGAGGCTGCGCGCGGCAAGTCAGAGGGCGGGCCAGTGGTGCTGCTCGAGAACAACGCGGGGCAAAAGAACAGCATCGGCGGCAACTTCGAAGAGCTGCGCATGATCCTCGACAGGCTCGACAGCCCGAAAGAATTTGGAGTCTGCGTCGACACGTGCCACCTGTTTGCTTCAGGCTACGACCTGAGGACAAAGACAGATGTGGACAAGACGCTTGAAAAATTCGACAACATCGTCGGGCTCAAGGAACTGAAATTCATCCACCTCAACGACTCAAAGGGGCCGCTGGGCTCAAACCTCGACAGGCACGAGCACATAGGCCTCGGGCAGATAGGCACCGAAGGCCTCGCGGCGTTTCTCAACCACCGGGCGATAAGGGGCCTGCCGGTGATAATGGAAACGCCGGTGGACGAGAAGAGGGGCGACGAGCAGAACCTAAAGGTCGCCCTCGGAATGGTAAAATAAAATCATTTCAGCCTGTGGGACTCTAGCTTGGTGTCGTCCTCGTAGTAAGTCACGATCAGCGTGTCGCCCTTGCTGTAGGTGCAATCCTGGATGTCTTTTGGCTGCCTATCACTCGGCTCGACGACACAGACGTCTCCGTTCTTTAGCAACACTTGAACCTCTTCGGTCACGGTCTGCCTCGTAAACAGCTGGGCGAGAGGAAAGCCCTGTATCATTTGTATGATCATGAACACGCCAAAGAACGCCAGGCCAAAGAGTATCGCCATCTTTTTTGTAGACATCCTCTCAAATTCTGACGAGTCAGA
Organism: Nitrososphaera sp.; assembly: GCA_035251875.1. GTDB lineage: Archaea > Thermoproteota > Nitrososphaeria > Nitrososphaerales > Nitrososphaeraceae > Nitrososphaera. Next base: position 2,081 of record DATFDX010000156.1, read on the forward strand.
CGCATAGCCCACGCTGTAACGCCGCTGGCACTATTAAAAAACTTTGGGGCTGAGATGATTACCTTGTCGCTTCCACGGCGCCCTCGATGGCCTCTTCCTGCTCGAGCCATTCGTCGAAATACGCCAGAAGGAGATGGGACGCAAGCTCCTCTTTCGTGTGGTCGGTCTTGAGGTGGACCGGCAAATAGTCCGGAGTGAAAAATAGATTGCAGATATAACAGAACGGATTTCGTTCATGCTCTGTTAGCAAGACAGCTCACCTAGTTATCAGACTGTCAATATAAGAATATCGATATGTCCGTGTTTGGACATTCACTGACTCCTCGTTCCTGCAACGCGGGGAAAATTCCGGATCGGAAACATGCATCTTCTTATAGTACTGCCGGGTTGGTGTGATCAAGGGATGGAGACCCGGGAGTCGATAATTGCAGACTTGAGGCGGCTGGGAGTCCACGTCAACCAGATCCTCTCGTACCGGCCGACAGACCAGCAGCTAAAAGAAATGAGGGACGGCCTGCTGAGATTGAGCAAGAAACCCGGCGTGCCTAAAAGTTCATAGACTCACACTCGCATGATTCTGCTGTGCGGTCAAGCATAGTTCTCCTTCTCCTCACATTTGCCGCTCTTGGATTCTTGCTGGGCTTTGCCGCGACATACGATTCCAAACCTCAAACCAATTCCGCTGATCAGGCCCAGCTATTTGACGAGTGCATAGCAAAGGCAGCGAACGATGGAGAAGTGAGTGAGGACGAATACTTTGCATGCGCCTATGGTATCTATTCATAAAAGTAAACAAGTTATAAGTAGGTCAGCAAGATGTCATTGATACATATGGTGTTTGGCAGGGACATCAGGCTTTCAAGAATATTGAAGGACGGCAAGATGCTGTGCATACCGATGGACCACGGCATCAGCAACGGCCCCATCAAGGGGCTGGAGGACGTCCACGGCATGATCTACCAGTGCGCCGCTGCCGGCCTTACATGCGTTCTTGTCAACAAGGGGATAATCAAGACGATGCCAAGGCCGCCAGACATCGGGCTTATTGCTCACTTTTCAGGCAGCACGTCGCTGGGTCCGGCGCCGAACAGAAAGATGTTGATGGGAAGCGTCGAAGAAGCGATCAGGCTAGGAGCCGACGCAGTGTCGCTGCACATCAACATCGGGGCCAAGGAAGAGCCGGAGATGCTGCAGAAACTCGGCATGGTTGCAGACAAGTGCACCGAATGGAGCGTGCCGCTTGTCGCAATGATGTACCCCCGGGGCGAGAACATCAAGAACCCACACGACCCGGAGATTGTTGCGCACGCCGCAAGGATCGGGGCAGAGGCCGGGGCCGACATTGTAAAGGCGGTGTACACTGGCGACGTCGATTCGTTCAAGCGGGTGGTCAAGAGCTGCCCCGTCCCAATAGTCATTGCAGGGGGACCAAAGGCCAGCACCGACCGGGAAATCCTTGAAATGTGCGCCGGGGCGATGGCAGCCGGGGCAAAGGGCGTGACCTTTGGCCGCAATATATTCCAGCACAAGAACCCGCCGGGGATGGTGCGCGCGCTGCGCAGAATTATAATTGACAATAAACCGGTAAAAGAGGCACTGAAGGAACTTGACTGACGCAAAACCAAAAGAGCTGATAGTCAGGCCGACAGCAACGAAAACTGCCCTGGCCGGCTTTATGTCCAAGATGAAGGAAAAGGGCGTCACGATCATAAACGCCGACCCAAAATCGGTAAAGGGCTTTCGCACTATTTACGAGTCTGAGGACGCTGACATGGTCGTCTGCAAGACGTTTGACCAGCTAAAGTCGCTCAGGTCGTCTGGCAAGGCCCTCGGCTACTTCAAGAAGGTGCTGAGCAACGCCGACGTAGACGAGATAGAGAGGGCGTCGCAGGCCGGCGCGGAATTTGTCATCGTCGACGCTTCTGACTGGAAGATAATCCCGCTGGAGAACATTATCGCAAAACTCCACAAGTCAAAGACAAAGGTGTTCACCACCGCAAAGAGTTCCAGAGAAGTCGCGACAATGTTTGCAGTACTAGAGCTCGGAGTCGATGGCGTTATACTGTCGACAGACAGCGAAGAGGAAGTGGACAAGGCGAGACAGCAGCTCTCCAGCACACGATTCCCGATCAAGCCCGCGAAAATAGTAGAGATAAAAGACGTCGGGACGGGCGAGCGGGTCTGCGTAGACACGGCCTCGATGATGGGGATGGGAGAAGGCATGCTGGTCGGGAGCAGATCTAACTTTATGCTTCTTGTGCACAACGAGTCGGTGGGGTCGTCGTTCACCTCGCCCCGCCCGTTCAGGGTTAACGCCGGCGCGGTCTATTGCTACACAATAGCGCCGGACGGCAAGACCCGCTACCTGTCAGAGATCGAGTCGGGAAGCGAGGTCTGGATCGTGAACAAGGAAGGCGCGGCTAGGAGGACGGTTGTCGGTAGGTCAAAGATAGAGACCCGGCCGCTCAGGATGATTCGCGCAGAGATAGACGGCGAGACCGGCACAGTTATTCTGCAGAACGCCGAAACGATCCGGCTAATAACAAAGGACGGCAGGCTCTTGTCCGTGACCGAGGTCAAGGTCGGAGACGAGGTGCTCGGTTATGCAAAGCCCGCGTCGGGCCGGCACTTTGGGATAGAAGTCGACGAATACATCGTAGAAAAGTAGAACTAGTCTTCTCTTGCAAACGCGATGAAAATTCTGTTCAGGCAAGTCGGGCAGCACGGCCGGCCGTTAAACTCTGCCATACTTCCATTGGACACCTTCAGTCCCTTGCATATGAAGCATGCCTTCGACATTGCAGTAGACAAGAGGTGTATTTGCGCCGCAGTGCCCATTTAACCACTGTTATGTAAGACCAAGTTACACGCTTCTCCTGACTTCAGGTGGGCATCTCATTTTAGCTCGAAAAAACGAGCTGGCGATGTAGCGTCTTTTTAGCCTGTTGTTTATTACTTTAAAGTAAGCCGGATATGGACGAACTAGACGAGCAAGCCGATATCCAGTCATGCTTGCCCAGGAAGAAATTGTAAACCACATAGTAGCCGGAAACTGCAAGGACGTGCTGCGCAGGCTGCCGGCGAATTCAGTTCAGCTGACCATAACCTCGCCACCGTACCGGAACGCGATTGACTACGACATGCATGCGTCTGGCAGCGGCGGGTACTACCGGGGCAAGCTAAACCTCGACACCGACGATTACCTGAACGACATGGCCGACATCTTTGGCGACAAGGTCTACCGCGTCACAAAAGAGGGCGGGTACTGCTGCATCATAATAGCCAACGAAGTCGTCAACGGCACGATACTACCACTGCCGCACATACTACTGTCAAAGCTGGTCCAGCCCTACGGCAAGTGGCAGCTGCACGAAGAGATAATCTGGCACAAGGTGACCGGCGGCACGAACCGCTACGGCTCGTTTGTGATAAACCCGTACCCGAAATATTACCGGGCAAACATCATGCACGAGTTCATACTGATACTGCGCAAGGGCGACGTAAACACCGGCAGGACGCAGAGAAAGAACGCGCTACCTGCCACGCACGAGGAATGGACAAAAGAGATCGCAAATTCGGTGTGGCACATCGCGCCGGTGCCGCCGGGCTACATCGACCACCCCTGCCCGTACCCCGAAGAGATCCCGTACCGACTGATGAAACTCTATTCGTACGAGAACGACGTCGTGCTCGATCCGTTCAACGGAAGCGGCCAGACCACAAAAGTGGCCCACTACTTTGGCCGCCGCTACGTCGGAATTGACCTCGTTCAGGATTATGTCAAACTTGCAAGGTCGAGGATAGAGAATGAGCCCATCCACATACGGGACGAGGCGCTCATTGCCAGCTGGAAAAAGATCCCATCTCACTACATCAAGAAGCGCTAACTGTTTTTATTGCAGGCCGCCTCTATTACTTATATGGGCCAAGACACGATACGATCAGAGCCGGTAAGCCGGCTCATTCAGGGCAAGAACTTTGGATTTCTGGCGACTCTGATGCCTGACGGGTCGCCGCAGGTCACGCCCACCTGGCTGGACATCGACGGCGACTATATCATCGTCAACACCGCGCAGGGCAGGCTAAAGCACAAGAACGTTTTACGCGACCCCCGCGTCGCAGTATCGGTGGCCGATCAGGCCAACCCATACAACATGGTGACTGTCCGGGGCAGGGTGGTCGAGCAGACGACAAACGGCGCAGAGGACCACATTGACAAGATGGCGAAAAAGTACCTGGGCATGGACCGGTATCCGGGCCGCGCGCCGGGAGAAAAGCGGCTGATCCTAAAGATCAAGCCGGACAAGGTGTTCCACCAAAAGCCGCCGCGCTGATCACGTCGGCCGGGTGTTGCGCTCCTTGAGCAGGCGGCCAAGCGCTTTCTGCCGGATCGCAGTCTCGACGTACTGGTCGTCGCACCCCTTGCAGACACAATAGATCGCAGCGCTGTCCTGGCTCGGGGTTATCACCTTTTCCCAGTGCAGGCTCGCGTCGCTTTTTGAGCATATGACGCAGGCTTTTTTGCCTTCAAGGGCAGAGCCGTCAGAGCCGGTGTACATCGCGTACATCTGGTAGCCGTCGTCTGCAAGCACCTTCCACTCTTTAGAAAACGATTCCGCCATCGGCTCGTCAAACCCAAGCGACTGGAGCCGCGCGGCGTGTTCCTCCAGGGAAGACATGATGCATACCAAGTGCGGCGGGGGTTAATAATCTGTAGGCAGGTTTGTGTAAACCGCCACGACACACACGGGTTTAACTGCCATTTTCGAGCAATTTCTACTCGGATGCATCCGCATACCAAAAAGGTCGTCATGATGACTGCCATTTCCCTAGGCATAATCATGTTTGCGTACATGGTCCCGGTGTACGTGGTCCCTGTGGCGCTCGGGGTGTCAGAAGCGACGAACTGCACCGACTATGGCTGCGCCAACGCAACGTTCAGTGAATGCGGCGGCTTTTCAGCTGAAGGCGAATCGTCCAGCATGGCGGACTCGTGGACAAGGGGCATGAAGGGTATGATGTGCATGATGGGCCTTGACAGGGGCGTCTCAATCAACGCCTCGGCGGAGCAAATCACCCTTAATAAGGTGTAGGTACAAAAGATAGGCAATGTCGACGGCAGCTGCAGGATCGAAGACTCCAAAACAACACCGGTGCAGTGCCTGCGGAAGAGTTTTTGACTCGGCTGACTTGCTTGAGGCGCACAAGAGGATGGAGCACGGCTCGCACAGCTCGCCGCCAGCCGGCGTGGGATAAAACAATTAATCTAACTTAAGGGGCATAATCAGTGCCGTGGCAGCCAAGATTTGCGTATCGATAGCGACTGAAGACATCCAGTCAATAGCAGAGCAGGCAGACCAAGCCTTTGAGCTTGGGGCCGACTACGTAGAGATCCGATTCGACTTTCTAAAGCCGGAACAATTACAATCAGCAATCGATGCCGTCAAGAACATAAAGGGCAAGGCGGTCTTTACGCTCCGCTCAAAAGACCAGGGGGGCAAGTTTGTCGGAAGCGAGCAGGACCGCGTAAAATGGCTGCACAAACTTGCGGAGCAAAAGCCGATGCTGCTTGACGTCGAGCTTGACACACTGCAGGAAAACGACGAGCTGGCGGATTTTCTTGAAAGCCAGAAGACGCCGGTGCTCGTGTCGTGGCACGACTTTCAGGGGACTCCGCCGAACGAAAAGATAGCTG
>DATFDX010000157.1:0-6111 GCA_035251875.1 Nitrososphaera sp.
ATATCTTTGCTCCGACGACTCTAAATGGGTCACCGGCACGGTCATGATGGTGGACGGCGGCGTGTCTGCAAAGCAATAGCTATGAAAATTGTTTTGCCATAAACGCCACGCGGCAGCGCTATGAGATATTGCACGAACCCAGAATCTGGGCAATGTGCGGCACGGGCAGTTTGAGAGCGAAAGTGCCGTGACATAAAATGTAAAAATTATGAAATATTGATAAATACCTTCGGCGAGTGGTAATGGCATGAAAAGACTGGACCTCATCATCCCGCACGAGCGCCTCACAGAGATCAACGAGCTTTTGCACAGGCACAAGGTCGGCGGCATGACCTTTTACGACATCAAAGGAAGGGGCAGGGCAAAGAGAGAGCCCGTTTCGGTCGGGAGGGGCGTCATGCGGTACGTGCCAGAGTTTGGCTTTCGCACAAAAATCGAAGTGCTGGTGCAGGACGCCAAGGCCAAGGCCATAATTGACGAAGTGCTCAAGGTGATAAGCACCGGCTCGGCGTCTGACGGAAAAATCTTTGTCTACGACGTTGCAGAGGCGTACGACATCGGAAGCAAGGAAAGAGGCGACGCTGCCCTCTAGAGAAGAAGAAAGAGTTATAATCTTGCAGGAGTCAATATTTTGCCATGAGCGACAAGAGAACAATGCCGGTATGTTTCACGCCTGAGCAGCTGAAAGCGGTTGTAGAGTACGCAAAGAAAAATGGCATGCTCAGCGCAAGCCAAGCGATCGAAGAACTTACAAAATGAAATTTTTACAGCGCGCCTTCGCCGCGCTGCTTTGATCCAATGTCGACTGCCTCGTCCACGTCAGAGACGAATATCTTGCCTTCGCCGGCCAGCCCTGTGCTCGTGCTCTGCAGGATCTTGTCGATCACCTTGTTCACCATCGAGTCCTTGGCGACGATCACTATTGTCGAGTTTACGTTGAATTCCGGCCTGTACGTTCCGGTGCCTCTTCCAGAGTGCATCTCTGGGCGCGGTATCTGGCCCTGGCCCTTGGAGTCATAGTAGGTAAAGCCCCCCAAGTCCAATTCTTTCAGTGCCGCAAAAGCTTTGTCCAGTCTTGCAGCAGGAACAACTGCTTCAATTTTCTTCATAATGTGAACCCAAGTGTGCTAGGTAGCGCTTTTATTAAAGCATTTTGTATTGCGCGAAATATGCTGAATACCTCAAATTATTGTACAATAATTCTAACTAAATAAAAAGAAAATGGAATAGTCAGCTCTCGCTGACTTTTCCTGCTATTGGCCTGTGCTGTTGCCTGTTGCCGTCTGGTTAGACGATGTTGCGTTTCCTGTGCCTGTCTGGTTTCCAGTGTCTGTTGCGTTGGTGCCAGTGTCCGTCATGTTGCCCGCAGCTCCAGTATCGGTTGCATTGACTCCGCTAGTGCCTGTCATCATTGACGGGCCGGAGACTTCGCTGCTTCCCTGTGGAGGCACCCATGTTCCTTCTGGGTGGTCGTCGTCGGTTGCATCTTCTGTTGCCACGACAGCAAACGCGGCTCCTTTGACCACATCGTTCATTGCGTGGTCGACTCCAACATAAAGGCCTTCTTCAGGGAATGTTGCTTCAATCACCGAGCCTGACCCTGGCGGGATTGTCCAAGTTTCGTCGTTCTTTAGCTGGGTTCCGTACCTGTTCTTTATGAAGCCGTCCTTTACATCCATCTGGCCAGATATGAAGTGGAACGCCACATAGTCGTTCGGACCTCCGTTGACGATGTACCACCTAGTCAGCTCGCCCGGCTGGACCTGGAATACCTCAGCATCAGGGTTCAGAGGGATCTGTGCTATTGCTCCTATCGCCGGAACATACTTGTGTGCCATGCCGTTTGTCAGTACGAGGTCGGGGTTGCCTCCAAGGAACTGGCCTACGTCAAATGTGCCTGTGCCGTTTGCCGATGTAAAGACGCCTTCAACGTTGCTGCTATAGATTTCGCCAAATACTACATAGAACTCTTTTGCGGGCTTTTCGTTTTCTGGGTGCACTACGATGCCACCGTACATGCCGTTGGCAATGTGCTCCCATACGCCATTCAAGCCGTCAGCGCCGCAGTGGTAAAAGAACACGCCTGCGCTTGGTGGCTCCCATGTCCATGTCACATTTTCACCTGCCTGAACGGTGGAGCCAGTGTCGCTGGCACCAGCGCCGACTGCTGCTGATGGGCCGTTGCCTGCATGGAAGTCAATGCTGTGTATCACTTCGCCTTCGTTTATCAGGGTGAATTCGATCGTGTCTCCCTGATCCACGGATATCACGGGTCCGGGTGTTGTTCCGTTAAAGACCATCGCTCTGTACATTACGCCGCCTGGATGTAGTGCGTTGTCTGGAGCTATCTGCACGTCTACTTCGTCTGCGATTAGAGTGACTTTTTTCGTCGCGCCGGTGGATTGCGCCTGTGCGCCAAGGTTGAGCTGGCCAAGTGGGCCAAAAACAACAAATCCAGCCAGCAAGACGCCTGCCGCAATTCCTGCTATAACGGGTTTGTTCATTGCCGGCATTGAACTGTCCACATATTAAAAATTTTTTGTTTTTATTCCACATTTTTTAATTATAGTATAATATTTAGTGTAAATCAATAGGAGATTTACTACATAACATAATACTGGCAGTTGACGCCGCGAATGGCGCCGACATACGTTTTTGTACCCGTGCAGGCAAGTAATTTCGCTTGCACATTTTCGGCAAAAAGCAGGCAGTCAATTGCACGGTATGCGGCAAGGAGCTCGGGCGCCACAAATACAAACCCGGCGAAGAGTGGGGCATTGAAGGCCTGCTATGCAGCGACTGCCACATCGAAAAGACAAGGGAGTTTATGATCAAGCAGGAAGAGGCACCCGACATTTGCGCAATATGTGGCAAGATCACGGAAGAGAGCCAGAAGCCAAAGTGGCAGTGGGAAATGGAGGCCGGGACTATTCTGTGCAAGTCATGCTTTGATAAAAAAGACGCAGACTATAACAAAAAAACGAACTTTTGCGCCATCTGCAACGGCAAGCTGGGCATGTTTTACTACCACCCCAAGCCGGCCTGGCAGATACAGGGGAACCTGTGCAGGAAGTGCTGGGACAGCAAGAACAGCGGGGAGTGACTGGCGTGTTCAAAAAGCACGAATGCGAGACGTGCGGGAGAAAGTTCCGCAAGGTCGAAGAATTGATGCAGCACCAGCAGGTGGCTCACGAGCCGCGGCTATACATGTGCAATGAATGCAACATGGGGTTTGAAGGGATGGAGCAGATGCGCGACCACGCCAAGAAATTCCATTCGTACAACAGGATGAAAGAAAAGGGCTAGATAGCTTTTAGCTGCTTTACTATTGGCGGCCTTGCCTTCCGAAACACGCGGAACCCGCAGATGCATTTTATCTCGGGCAATCTCGACAGTTCTTCTACGGTCACAGGCGTGCCGCAGCGCATGCACTCGTATGTGACGTTGCCGCCCGCGTTTGAAGCTGCCATCCTGACTTCAGCCGTCCCGCCCACATTTTAAGCTATAGAATGTTTCTGAAGGTGCTTGTTCTGCTTTATGGCCGACTGCGCGGCCGCCAGTATCGCAATCGGTATCCTATGGGACGAAGCGCTGACGTAATCAAGGCCGGCGGTGCTGCAGAACTCTATCGAGCGGGGATCGCCGCCGTGCTCACCGCAGATTCCGATCTCGATGTCTTTTTTTACCTTCCTTGCCATGTCGACTGCCATCTTCATCAGCCTGCCTACCCCACGGGTGTCGATGCTCTGGAAGGGGTTCACGCCCACGATCCCTTTTTCCAGGTAGAACGGCAGGAACTTGCCCTCGGCGTCCTCCCTGCTAAAGCTGAAGGTGGCCTGCGTCAGGTCATTCGTGCCAAAGCTTATGAAGTCGACAAGGTGCGCGATGTCGTCTGCCACTAGGCACGCGCGCACCACTTCAATCATGCTGCCAAACTTGATCTTTAGCTTTGTCTTGTGCCGGTGCTCCACCTCCCGCTTGACCGACTCGAATATCTGCCGGACGGACGCGAGCTCTTCGACCAAGCCCACCTGCGGCACCATTATCTGGGGCTCGACTGCCACGCCCTCTTTCGCAAGCTCGGCCGCCGCCTCGCAGACCGACCTTATCTGGGTCTCGTAGATCTCGGGGAACGAGATCCCCATCCTGACGCCCCGGTGCCCAAGCATCGGGTTTATCTCTGACAGCTCGTGCACGCGGTGGAGTATCTTTTCGATGCGCGCGATCTCGGACGCCTTGCCGGCGCCGGACTTTAACTCGAATATCTTTTGCATAAGGTCCTCCTCCTTTGGAAGGAACTCGTGCAGCGGCGGGTCCAGCAATCTGATGGTGACTGGCAGGCCCTTCATTTCCTTCAGGATTGCCTTAAAGTCGGACCTTTGCAGAGGCTCGAGCTCGGCAAGCGCCTTTCTGCGCTCGTCCTCGTCTTCAGCCATTATCATGTTGACGAACTGCATTATCCTGTCGTGCTGGTTGAACATGCGCTCGGTCCTGCAGAGCCCGATCCCTTCCGCGCCATACTTGCTGGCAAGGGTCGCGCTCTCCACCGTGTCGGCGTTTGCCCTTATCTTGATGCCCTTCATTTCAGAGGACCACTGTAGGAGCTCCTTGAACTCTGACGAAATTTCCGGCTCGACTGTCGGGACCTCGCCGGCGTAGACCCTGCCTGTCGAGCCGTCTATTGTTATTTTCTGGCCCTCGCTCGCCGCCTTTTTTCCGCCCACGCTAAAGCTTCCCCCGTCAGAGTCGATCTCTATCTGCGAGCACCCCACTACGCATGGCTTGCCCATGCCACGGGCAACAACCGCCGCGTGCGAGGTCTTGCCGCCGCGGCTTGTCAGTATGCCGGCCGACTGGAAGAACGCGGGCACGTCGTCGGGCTTTGTGTCCTCCCTTACGAGGATCACCTTTTCGCCCTGCTTGCCAAGCGCCTCCGCGCGGGCAACGCCAAATATCGCAATGCCACTTGCCGCGCCGGGCGACGCGCCGACGCCAGTCGCGATCGCCTTTTGCTTTGCGCGCGCGTCTATCCTGCGGTACAGGATTTGCTCAAGACCTTCAGGGTCTATGCGCTCAAGCGCCGCCGTCTTGCTGATGAGCCCCTCGTGGTAGAGGTCGATCGAAGTTTTGACGGCCGCCACCGCGTTCATTTTGGCGGCCCTTGTCTGCAGGATATAGAGCCGGCCCTTTTCGACCGTGAATTCCACGTCCTGCGGCTCCTTGAAGTGGTTCTCCAGCTTTTCGCACACCTCAAGCAGCTGCTGGTAAACGTCCGGCATTTCGCGGACAAGCGAGTCGATGTGGTTCGGTGTCGCCTTGCCCGACACAACGTCCTCGCCCTGCGCATTAACGAGATAGTCGCCGTACAGCCGCTTTTCGCCGCTCTCCGGGTCGCGGGTGAACACCACGCCGGTGCAGCTGTCGGCGCCCATGTTGCCAAATACCATCGCCACTATCGTGACTGCAGTGCCGCCGGCCATGTCCGGGGTGATGCCGTACTGTCTGCGGTATTCCACCGCGCGCTTGCCGGTCCACGACCTGAACACCGCGTCGATGGCAAGCTCTAGCTGCTTGTACGGGTCTGTAGGGAATTTCCTGCCCGTGCCTTCGCAGAGCGACTTGAACAACGCTGCAACGCCCCTGACCACCTTGGCGTCTGACAGGCTCTTGCCGGCAATCATGCTGTCAAATTTCCGATCATCGATGCCCAGAGCAATCTTGCCAAACATCTGGATGAACCGGCGGTACGCGTCCCATGCAAACCGCGGGTCGCCGCTCTGCTTGGCTAGGCCCTCGACCGTTTCGTCGTTGAGGCCGAGGTTTAGGATCGTGTCCATCATGCCCGGCATTGAAACAGAGGCGCCCGAGCGCACCGACACCAGGAGCGGGTTTTCAGGATCGCCGAATTTTTTGCCAGTCAGGCTTTCAAGGCGCATTATCGAGTTCCGCACCTCGTCCATCAGGCCGTCAGGCAGGCGCCTGCCGGCTTCGTAAAATTTTTCACAGATTTCAGTAGTTATTATGAATCCGGACGGGACCGGCAGGCCAAGCCTCGTCATTTCCGCAAGGCCGGCGCCCTTGCCCCCCAGCAGCATCCTGTTCCTGCCGTCT
>DATFDX010000158.1:0-8845 GCA_035251875.1 Nitrososphaera sp.
CTGACGATGAACGCGCCGCCGAGGATCGCCAGTATGATGGCTGTGATCCACTTGCCGGCGTCGAAAATGACCGCCAGTGCGCCTGCCGCCAACAGGATTCCGGGGACGCCCAGGAAGAACTTTGAATATTGCGAATCATAAACGAGCATCTTCAGGTACCTGCCCAGCACCGCGTAAGAGTACTCGACGCTTCTGCTGTGCCTGATGATCACCCTCTGCACAGAAATGACCGGCAACCTCGATTGTATGACAGGGAGCACCGTCTCGTCGTCCTCCCCGTCTGACACAATGACCGCACCGTCGGCGTGGTATTTCTCGAGGATGCTCTTGACTTCAAGGCTTATCTTCTCGTCAGCCTCGACGCCCCTGTTGAACTTGCCGGCAACCACCGCGACCTCGACCGTGTAGCCCTTGCTCACAAGCTCCTCGTACGTCTTGACCGCGCCAAAGATCGCATTCGAGTCGGCGTCTTCCGGGTCCTCGATCGCTAGCCTCGTGCCTGCGTTGATGCACGCGTCGCGGCCGACAATCGGAGTCTCGATGCCGCCCTTTGAGCCAATGTCGTCGTCCCTGTCTATGCACAGCACAAGAACCTTGCTGTGCGCAGATTCCTTTGAGGGGCTTCCGCTCTTTGCTCCTGCTGAGCTGGTCTTTTCAAAATCTGAATGCGGCATCTTGGCTGTCAGTACTTTACAGAATTGTTTTACAGGTTAATTAATTTAATCAACTTTAATCGAGGGGTATTTGGTTTATTGAAATAATCTCCTGAAACCGGCCTATATGGTGAGATTGTCAGGATTTAAAGTCGAGGCAGACGACGTAGAGCTCGCTGCTCTGCTGCCTGCTTGCCGTGGGCTTGCTGAGAAGCACTCGGCCAAAGCTATTCTTCAGCTCGGCTCTGAACTCGGCTAACATATCGCCCTCGAATACCTTAAACACGGCGCTCCCCCCCACTCTCAGGACCTGCCGGGCAAAGCCGAGCGCGATTGTTGATAGCGAAATCTGCCGTGCCTGATCGATGTCCCACACCCCGCTCACGTTGGGCGCGAGGTCAGAGAGGACGATGTCGGCCTTGCCGCCAAGGATGTCTGCGATCTTGCTCAGCATGCTCGGGTCCTCGATGTTGCCCTCCAGGACCGTTGCGCCGACCACCTGCTCTACCGGCTTGAGGTCGATGCCCACAACCTTGCCCGCTGCTCCCACCTCCTTTGTGGCCACCTGCAGCCAGCCGCCCGGGGCGCACCCGAGGTCCACGACTTTGCTGCCCCTTTTGAGGATATGGTAAGAGCTGTTTAATTGCAACAACTTGTAAGCCGACCTTGCGCGGTACCCCTGGTCTTTTGCCAGCCGGCGGTACTGGTCCTTGCGTGCGTCTGCTAGTCTCATTTTTTATTAGAAGGCTTTTGCGGTTTCTGGCTTGGATTGTTGTTATTGTTAAAAGAGGTGACCAGCCAGTCCTCGATCAGATTGCAGCTCGTCGGGCTGTATGAGCCGTCGAGAGAACACATGTGCTCGACAGGGCACGTCAGACAGGGCGCCTGTTCGATGCTTGCAGTGTCGACCGGTAGCTTGACAGCAAAGAGCTTGTAGGTCCACCGGCCGCTTTCAAGAATTTTTTCGCGCCGAATAAGCGAGCGCCTTTCTAGGCGGATGGCCACCCGCGAGCCGTCGCGGCTTGTCAGGTCCAGCTCCTTCCACAGCTCTGATTGCAGTATGCCGTCCTTGCCGTTGCTTATTATCGTTCTGAAAACTTTGCCGGTGAGATCTTCAATCTGAGCTTCGTTTAATTTCAATCAACATAACCCCGAAGTAAACCTACTATAATTATCGATGAACCGATAATTAACCCTTTTCGACGTACAAAGTAATAGCTAAAAGTCGCTAGCGATATTATTTGGACTTCTTGCTTTCTTTTGTGCCGAATATGCTGTCAAAGTATTCTGACGACTCGGGCACAGAATCTGACGCTTCGCCTTCCTTGACCTTTGCGAGCCTCTTGGCGACCTTTTTCTTGTACTCCAGCTGCATCTGGCGCGCGATCTGGATCCTTTGCGCCTGCGGCGACCCCGCGCCGTGCATCGACTCTGTAAGATAGCCGACCGCGTTCCTGCCGAGGGTCATGTTCTCGATCAGCCTAAGAACCCTTATCCTGTTCTCCGTCGACACGCCCTTCCTGCCCTTCAGGTATTTTTCAAGCAGCGGACCTGCCTCCGGACTGCGAAAGTCCTTCTCTGAAGGCATCGTGACCATAAGGCCGCCGGCGATGTCCTGCGCAAGCCTGCCGATTTCATACGGGAACCGAGTCACGTTGTGCTTGCAGACGTTTGCCAGCATGTCGTCGTTCTGCCAGTTGCCCGACGCAGTCTGGTGCGACCGGTACGAAGAGGCGATTCCTGCCGCAAATATCGTCTCGTTGAGGTGTGTCATTTCTACCAGCTTGTCCTTGATGTGCGACGCGTTTGCGACGCCGTTGTAGTCGGCTATAGCCGCGGCCGCGCCTATCAGCGCGTCGCCAAGACCGGTCTTGCAGACGTAGCTGCGCCGGTGGTAGCAGGTAAAGCGCTCGACCAGCATTGCGGCGTATTCGTACTCGCCGTTCATGAATATCAGATCGTTTGGAATGAACACGTCCTTGAAGATTATCATGGCCTCCTGCCCGGAATACATGACGTTGCCGGCGTCGATTTCGCCGCCTTCCATGCTCCTTGTGTCGCACGACTGCCTGCCGTAAATGTAGATGATGCCCGGCGCGTCGACCGGGACTGCGCCCACTATGGCATAGTCCTTGTCCTCGCCTTTCAGCCTCATCGTGGGCATGACGAGTATCCAGTGCGAGTTGATGCAGCCGGTCTGGTGCGCCTTTGCGCCGGTGATGTAGACGCCCTTGCTGTCCCGCTTTGTGATGTGGACAAACATATCCGGGTCCTCCTGCTGCGACGGCGACAGGCTGCGGTCGCCCTTGACGTCCGTCATGGCTCCGCCGATCACCATGTTTTCGCTCTGGACCTTCTTGATGAATTCGATCAGTCGCTTGTGGTACTGCGTGCCGTGCTTGTTGTCTATTTCAAAAGTTGTTGAATATAACGAGTTGAGCGCGTCCATGCCTACGCAGCGCTGGAAGCAAGTGCCGGTGAGTTGGCCGAGCTTTCTCTGCATCCTGTTCTGGTCCACCAGATCCTGCGCGCTTTCGGCGATGTGCAGGAACCTGTTGACCTGAAGACCTGTCAGCGAAGATTTTGCCGACGCGAGTTCCGGCTCATGCGCTGCAAGATCGTAGGTCTCTGCGACCGCGTTTATAGACGGCCGGATCATTGGATGGTCGACCGGCTCTTTTACGAGCTCTCCAAAAAGAAAGATCTTCAGCTTCCTGCCCCTGAGGCTCTGGATGTACTCTGCCCCGTTCTTTATCGGCATCTGTGAGAGTACTAGCACTCGAATGTTATTTATATTTTCTTAGCTGTGATTCGCTAAAAAAGTAGCATCATTTCTTGCATTTCTTACATGATTTGGTAGGAGCAATTACTGTATGTATGTTTGGTTCTTTTTGTCAAAGTTGCCGACTACCTGAAAGTCGCTGCTAAACTGCGACTGCATGAGCGACCTGAGCTCCGGGTATATCGTCGATGGGTCTTCCTTTGCCATCTTGGTCGCGGCGTGGTCGTCGCCCAGCATCCACTTGCAGAGGTCAAAAGTCATCTGGCGGACGGTGTTTTCGTCCACTATGCCAAGGCTGTGGAGGTATTCGTGGGCAAGCACCATGAACATGTACGAGTTGTATTCTTCGGTCGAGCCGGCGATCTTTCTGACTGCTGCCAAAAGGTAGCTGTTCATAACTATGGCGTTTGAGCCCAGCATGTGGTAGGCGCCAAGGTTGCTTGGCATCATTTGCAAGATGAGGCTCAGCCCCGCCCTATGCATCCTGAACTTTTGCAGGACAACCGACTTGACCAGCTCAAAGGCCTCGCTAAAGTCCTTGAGGTTCACCACCCTTTCGCGGAACTGCATTTGCTGCTCTGTCGGCACTGCTATTATTTCGACGAACGAGCGTATAAAGCATGTAGCTTCGCAATCTTTTTTACAGCCACGATTGGCTTTACAGCCGTGGGGACGAAGGCCAAGCAGTTCGACCTGCAAGACATTGTAGCCAGCTATCCTGATTTTCCAAAGCCGGGAATACTTTTCCGCGACATCAACCCCGTTTTCAAGAGGAACGACGCACTCAATCACATCGCCTACGAGTTCTACCGCATCTACGGCAAGGCAAAGGTGGACGCAATAGCAGGCATAGAGTCCAGGGGCTTTGTAGTAGCCACCGCGCTTGCGCTAAAGTTCGGCAATGGCGTGGTGATGATCCGCAAGGCCGGCAAGCTGCCGGGCAAGACCCTGAAAAAGTCCTATGACATTGAATATGGCAGCGCGATAATGGAGCTCCAGCAAAACGCGATAAAAAAAGGCGAGAACATACTGATCGCAGACGACCTGATAGCGACAGGCGGAACGGCGGTGGCGGCCGCGCAGCTGATAGAGGAGGTCGGCGGCAAGGTGGCCGGATTTGCGTTCATTATCGAACTGTCAGACCTGCACGGCGCAGACAGGCTGCGCAAGATGGGCTACAACGTCCAGTCGCTGGTGACCTACCATGGCGAATAGCGCAGATATAGGTATCATTGGGGGCACCGGCGTCTACGACCCGGGGCTTTTCAGCGCAAAGCGCGAGATCAAGGTCCACACGCCCTACGGCGAGCCTTCCGACCTCGTGACCATAGGCGAATATTCGGGGATCAAGGTCGCGTTCATTCCGCGCCACGGCAGGGGGCATCGGATACCGCCACACAGCATAAACAGCAGGGCCAACATCTGGGCTCTCAAGCAGCTTGGGATCAAGCGCATAATCGCGCCATCAGCGGTGGGCAGCCTGCAGGAAAGCTACAAGCCCGGCGACATTGCAATCCCGGACCAGTTCATCGACTTTACAAAGAAGAGGCAGTACACGTTCTACGACGGAGGGCAGGTTTGCCACGTTTCAGTCGCGGACCCGTTCTGCCCCGAGCTCCGCGGCATCGCGATCGATAGGATAAAGAAATTAAAATTTGCGATGCATGACAGGGCGACGTACGTCTGCATCGAAGGGCCGCGTTTTTCGACAAGGGCGGAATCGAAATTCTTCCGCGACGTGATGAAGGCAGAGATCATTGGCATGACGCTCGTGCCCGAAGTTTCACTTGCAAGGGAGGCAGAGATCTGCTACACGTCGATAGCGACGGTGACTGACTATGACGTCTGGGCCGACAAGCCGGTCAGCTCTGCAGAGATAATCGAGACGCTTGCCAAGAACGTAGAAAAGACGAAAAAGCTGATCGCTGATCTGGTGCCTGCGATCCCGGCTGCGAGAAAGAAATGCGCCTGCGGCAGCGCGCTTGAAGGCGCTCTACTCTGACGGCGGCTTTATCCCTTCCGGCAAGACGACGTCGCCTTCGATCAGCTTGCGCTGTATAGTCAATAGCAGCTGTTCGGGGTCGACACCAATCTTTGCTATTTTGTTCAGGTTGGACTTCGCGATCTTGACGCTTGCGTTGTGCCCGCCGATCCTGCCAAACGCGATTGCGGTGAACCGGAATTCTTGGCCCCTTATTACAAAATAGCCTGACAGCTTGCTTGCCACCGCGCTTCCGCTGGCGCTCTTTACAAATACTGTAACTTGGATGTCATCGTCGTCTTTGCGCATCATTTCTTTGGCCCGTCCGCTACTTCCATATTGCGGTTCACGTTTTCTTCGACCAAAAAGCTCCACCACTCGGGGTCTGCGATTTTAAAGTCCTTGACGTTTACCTCAATGGGCCTGTCGTCGGCGTCGATGAACGCGAGCTTGCCCTCCTTTATCATCTTGACCAGCCGCCAGCGCAGGTGCCCCTTCCGGTTCCTGCTTATCGCCACGGACCACTTTTTGTCCTTGTCGATCTTTGGCATGCCGATATAGTCGACGATCTCCTCTATTCCAAGGCGCTTTTCCTCGCAAAACATTTCCTTTGTCAGCAGGCTGCGCCAGATGTCAACTGAGCCCATCGTTCTGCCGTTCTCGTTGATATTTATCACGCCAAAGTAGACTACCTTGTCGCCGCCAGTCGGGTCCGAAGTCGTCATTGCGATATTCTTGTTGGATGGTGCCACCTATTTAGTTCTTGCATCCTCGTACGGCTTTTCAAGCAAGATGCCGATGTTGTCCACCTTGAGGTTTTTCTTGAAGGGTATGCCGTCTTCTTCGCAGCGCCTCCGGTAACGGTTCGTGATTGCAAACCTCGGGTGGAGCGACTCGAACTCGGTTTTAGTTATTTCAATCGCCATGCCCCTGCCCACGAGCGACTTTGCCGCCGCAAATGCGCGCTGCTCGTCACTCCAGCCGAGCGCGCCTGATAATTTTTCCTGGTCCATCTTGCCTTTTTTCACAATTGCCAGAAAGGCCTTGGCCTCGTCTTGGCTTATCTTCAGCTCCGAAACGATGGCCTGCTCTACGTTTGAAAGGTTGACTGCCATGCTACTTTACTTCTAGCGACTTTAGGATGTCCTCTGTGTGCTGCTCGTCCTTGACCTCGTCTGACAGTATTGTGGTTGCGAGGTTGTACGTGACGTAGTCTCCAAGCGCCAGCGCCTTCTTTGCAAGGCTATTGTAGTTCTCCACGGCCTTGCCTTCAAACTGCATCGCCCGCTCCAGCGCGGCGCGAAGCGTGAGGTGCTTTGCCGGGTCCAGCGGACCTATAGTGCTGTACTTTGCCCATTCCGCCGGGTTGCTAGGTGCCTTGTCGCCGAGCTCGGAAATCCTGTCTGCGAGCAGCTCCGCATGCATCAACTCGCCCGTTGCCTGCGTCTTAAGCGCGGCTGCGTATGTGACAAGCCCGATGCCCTCCATGTTTATGCCGACGTACCAAAAGTAGTGGAAGATCCGCATTTCGTCGCAGTATGCCTTTTTCATAAATTCGACGATCTTTGCCGCGTTCTTGCCGAGAATCTTTTCCCCTGTCCTGCCCATGTCAGACAGTTGGGCGTGCGACTATTTATCCTGTGTTAGAACTGCACAAGGTTGCGGTATTTCCTGTAGCGCTCTTCGACTTCGTCCTTTGTTATCGCCAGCAGGCGCTTTATCCCAAAGTCCTCTACGGCAAACGAGCCCATGACGTTGCCGTATATCACGGCCTCCTTCATCGTTGCAAAATCAGACTTGTTCTTGCGCGCAATGTGGCCGAGGAAGCCGCCGGCAAACGAGTCGCCGGCTCCTGTCGGGTCGACTATTTCGTCGAGGAAAAACGCGGCCGCAGGGAACACCTGGCCGTCATTTGTGAACAAAACGGCGCCGTGCTCGCCCTTTTTGATGATCGTGAATTTCGAACCCCACGACATTATCTTTTTGGCGCATTTCGAGAGATTGACCTCCTTGCAGAGGAGCCGCGCCTCGTTGTCGTTTATCACCACGCCGTCTGCCAGCCCTATCATCCTGACGACGTCGCCGCGGCTCCCGTTTATCCAAAACTCTATGGTGTCGCAAACAACCAGCTTGGGGCCCTGGAAGTGCCGAAGGATCTTGATGTTCTGCTTTGGGTCGTTGTTTGCAAGGTAAACATAGTCAGATTTTGCGTATTCTTCCGGGATGACAGGGTCGAATCCCGCCACGACTCCGAGCTCGGTCTTGTTCATGGTCCTGTTCGACAGGTCGTAGTCAAACGATGAATCGTAATGGAACGTCTTGCCGCCCTCCACGGTGACGATGCCCCGTGTGTCGATGCCCTTTGACCCGAGCGCCCTGATGTGATCGGAAGGCATGTCCGATCCAACGACGCCGACTATCGACGTCTGCGCGAACATGCTTGACGAAATTGAAGCAAATGTGGCCGCGCCGCCCAGTATCCTAGTCTCCGTCCGGAAAGGGGTGCGGGTGGTGTCAAGGGCCACCGTGCCAAAGACCGTCAGCAACGCATGTCAGCAATCAAGATTTCGCTATTAAATGCTTGCCAGCATCATTAAATATCGAGCAGGGTTGATCATCTGCAGTTGCGGCTAGTATTGGCAATCACCGGGGCCTCCGGAGTCATTTACGGCATAAGGATGCTGGAGGTGCTCAAGAAGCTGAAGGTTGAGACGTACCTTATCATGAGCGAGTGGGGCGCCAAGAACGTCAAGATAGAGACTGACAGGACCGCGGACTATGTCAGGTCGCTTGCAACGAAATGCTATGAAGACGGCAACATGGCCGCGCCTATGTCGAGCGGCTCGTTCAAGACCTATGGCATGGCAGTCGTCCCCTGCAGCATGAAGACCCTTGCAAGCATCGCAAACGCGTTTGACGACAGCCTTGTGTCACGGGCTGCAGGCGTGTGCATCAAGGAGCAGCGCAAGCTGGTGCTGGTTCCAAGGGAAACTCCGCTATCGAAGATACACCTTGACAACATGATCAAGCTTTCTGACGCCGGCGCGGTAATCCTGCCGGCAATGCCGGGGTTCTACCACAGGCCAAAGACGATGGACGAGCTTGTAGACCACGTCGTGGGCAAGGTCCTGGACCAGTTCGACATCGACCACGACCTTTTCAAGCGGTGGGGCGGTCAGACCGTATAAGGATTTATAATCTTGCGGGTGCTAGTTACATTTGGAAATGCCGGCGTGGGGTGAACAGGAATAGCCCGATACAAGAAAAAGTATGCAAGCCGATCGGCCGACTTTATCGTCCCGCTACTTGCACTACTGTTCATTGGAATAATGTTTGTCCTGTTTGCCCGCTCTCAGGGAAGCATCGGCTTTATCTTTCTGGCCGTAGCTTCAGGCCTCATGATCTACTGGGTGCGCGAGGTGAGGCTGA
>DATFDX010000159.1:0-3474 GCA_035251875.1 Nitrososphaera sp.
TCTCACGCGTACAAAAGACATTCAATAACATATAAGACTTATCATATAATGTTATTTTTATGATATATTGTAGATTTTCCAAGTTTTCATACGTTATTCAGCGATGCCAGATGCATGACGGTTTTTCCGCAACCTCAACAACTTATTAAATCCAGCGCGCATCAACATTGCAGATGAGCAAGAACTGCTTGAAATGCGGCAAGCCTATTGACATGGCTGTAGACGACCCGGCGGCCGAAAAGTATCCTTCGTGCGTGGCGTGCTGGAAGGAGTGGACCACTTATGCCGTCATGGTGATGAACGAGATGAGGCTCGATATGTCGCTTCCGGAGCACAGGAAGGCCCTGCGCAAGTACGAGCGCGCGTTCTTTGGGCTTGAAAAGGGCATCGGCGAGATCGAGAAAAAGCCGGACAACCCCGAGAGCCACCACGGGCACCAGCACTGATCATTTCAGCCCGACAGCTTTCAGCGAGTCCTCCGGGACCATCTTTAATATTTCGCCCCTGTTTGGCAGCGAAAACAGCACTTCGTGGAGCGAGTCGGTGATGCGGTCCCGCCGCTTTTGCTCTAGCGACAGAAACGTCGCAGTCAGCGACTTAAAGTCCAGCTTTTCAAGCGAGCGCGGGTTTGACAGGATTTGCCCGCAATAGGTCTGGAACATTATCGCTCTTTTTTCGGCGTCAAATTCTGACAGTATTTCGAGCCACGTCCGGAAAAGTACAGACAGTTTGTTAGGGTCTATCGTAGGCGCGGCGGACAGGGCCATGCTGATTGTCTCGCGCTTGTCGCTGTCGCTCATTGCATAGAATTCCTTGAGCCTGTTTTGCAACATCGACTTTCGCAGAAAATCGGGCAGACCTGCTAGTATCTGGATGATGTTGCCGGCGGCGTTGTTCACGCACACACTGCGCAGGCAGGGGAATTTATCTTGTGTTGCAGGGATGGATTAAATAACCTCATAATGTGAGAGAACCCGTATGCCGTGCCTTGTGACAGTCGGCGGATTTTATGGCGACGAAGGGAAGGGCAAGATTATCGCGTATTTATCTAAAAAAGACAACCCCACAATTGCGGTCAGGGGCGGCGTGGGCCCGAACGCCGGCCACACGTTCACTTTTGAAGGCAAGGAGTACAAAGTGCGCATGCTGCCAAGCGCCGCGCTCAACCCAA
The DNA here is from genome assembly GCA_035251875.1 of Nitrososphaera sp. Lineage (GTDB taxonomy): Archaea > Thermoproteota > Nitrososphaeria > Nitrososphaerales > Nitrososphaeraceae > Nitrososphaera. The sequence goes on from DATFDX010000159.1 coordinate 1,172, forward strand.
CAACTCGGCTTTTGATCGGGGCCGGCGTGCTTGTCAACCCGCAGGTTCTGCTAAAAGAGATCGCGATGTTCCAAGCCGACGATAGGACGTTCGTGGACGGCCAGTGCGGCATCATTGAACAGGCGCACATTGACCGGGACAAGGGAGAGGACCACCTCAAGAGCAAGGTCGGCACCACCGGCACCGGCACCGGGCCGGCGAACGCGGACAGGGCGCTCCGGACGTTAAAGCTCGCCAAAGAAATTCCAGAATTGTCGCTTTATCTTGAAGACGTCAGCAATTCCGTCAACTATGCCCTTGAGAGCAACGAAAACGTTCTGGTGGAAGGCACACAGGGCACCTACCTTTCATTGTTCCACGGCGGCTACCCATATGTCACTTCAAAGGACGTGACTGCGTCCGGCATCTGCTCCGACATTGGCATCGGGCCGAAAAGGGTTGACGACGTGCTTGTTGTTTTCAAGGCTTATGTCACCCGCGTCGGCGGCGGGCCGCTCCAGAACGAGCTGAGCGAAGATGAGGCGAAAAAGCGCGGCTGGCTGGAGTTTGGCAGCGTCACCGGCAGGCAGAGGAGGGCGGCGCCCTTTGACATGGACCTTGCCAAAAAGGCGATCAGGCTCAACAGCGGGACGCAGCTGGCCGTGACAAAGATGGACGTGCTTTATCCGCAGTGTGCAGGAGTGCGCGAATACGCCAAGCTGCCGGCTGAGGCGAAAAAGTTCATCGAGAACATCGAAGGCGAAACCGGCCTGAAGGTGACCCTGATAGGCACGGGACCGGAGCTCTACGACGTGGTTGACCGCCGGCCGTAGCCGGCCACAAGGGCCTTGACAACGTCCCTGCATGACCGCAGGTCATAGAGCAGCTTTCTTTTGTCGCCTGACAGATCGAGCCTTGCAAGCATTGACCTTGCTTCTAAAATGTCGATTACCTTTTTTGCAGGCTTTTTCGGCGGTGCTTCTCCCTCCAAGCCGTTACGCATCTTCAGGTCCATGACGGCATATTCCAGCGCGACGTAGGCGCGCCAAAGCGACGCCCGATCAGGGTCGCCGGCAACAATTGCCTTGGCTTTCTCAACGAGCTCGCACAGCCTGTCCAAATTGCGATGACTTTAATACCGCACGTATTAACAATATTGCGATTTGCCGCTCAAGGCCCCGTGCTACATTGCGCTGTCAGGACTGAAGGATTTTGGCAGACTGGTATGCGCGCTGGAGCGGACGCCTCTGCCGGCATTTTCACTTCAGTTCAACAAGCAAGATGTGCTTGCGGTCCAGACAGACATCATCAACGGCCGGCCGGTCATTTACTACGCAGAAAACGGCTCAAAGGACGGCCAGTACCTTGCCTACAGGGTGAGCAACGGGATTGAAGAAGTGCTGCTCGCCGGCTCGGTTGACAACCCAACTTTTGTATACTCGCCGATCCTGAAGGTGGAGAAATTTCCCCGCGCGCTTGCAAGGTCGGCAAAGATTGACAAAAAGTCAGGCTATGCGGTCATAAAGCTGAAGGACCTGTCGAGCCTTGCCAAGGTCGCCGCCTACAAAACCATCTTTGACGAGCCGCCGCTGCCGTTGTTTCTGTTCAAGGAGCGCGGGGGCAAGGCGATCCTTGGCGCCACAATGAGCGCAAGCGACAATGAAACTATATCGTACTTTTATTACGTGGCGCTGGACGAGGAGCCGAAGGAGCCGTTCCTGCGCTACTCGAGCCAGAGGATCGAGCAGCCCATATTCTCGGCAAGGCTGGACGAGCACGGCTACGTCTACCTCAAGGTGATAAGGCTTGCAGCGGACCACCCGCTGGTAAAGACCTATGACTAGGCCATTTCGCGAAAGAATCGCCAAAGCGGCCGCACACAAGAAAAGCCCCATAGTTCTGGCGCTCGACCCACCGGCTGGCAGGCGTGGCCTGCCGGAATTCGCAGCAAAAACCATCCGCGCAGTCGAGCAGCATGTTTGCGCGGTCAAGATGAATTTCCATCTTTTGCTGCCGCTGTCGGCAGCCGAAATTTCGCGCATAAACAGGCTGGCGCATTCGTGCGGCCTGCAGTCGATCGCAGATATCAAGCTGAACGACATTGAAAACACGAACGAGGTGGCCGTCGATCACTTGACAAAGATGGGCTTTGACGCCGTGATAGCAAACCCCTTCATCGGCAAGGGCGCGCTGGCGGCACTTGTGCGAAAGGCGCACGGGGCAGGGGCCGGCGTCATTGCGCTTGTCTACATGAGCCACCCGGGGGCGAAGGAGGGCTTTGGCCTGAAGGTCGGCGGCCGCAGCCTGTACAGGGCGTTTCTTGA
>DATFDX010000160.1:0-5276 GCA_035251875.1 Nitrososphaera sp.
TCAATGAGCATTGCGCTGACGATTCCTGTCACGATTCTTACCTACATCATGCTCTTGCCGATGGAGATCAACAACTTTGTCCTCCTCGCGCTGGCCACTCCGATCCAGTTCTGGGCCGGCTGGCGCTTTTACAAAGGGACGTGGGACGCGATAAGGGCAAAAGCCTCCAACATGGACACCCTGATAGCGATAGGAACCTCTGCCGCGTACTTTTACAGCGCGGTGGTGGCGTTCCTGCCTGGCGCGTTCCCGTTCGAAGGCGTGTACTTTGAAACTGCAGCCATAATCATCACGCTGATACTCATAGGCAGGCTGCTTGAGACAAGGACGAAGGAAAAGGCGTCCAGCGCGGTAAGAAAGCTGCTCGACCTGCAGCCGAGGATGGCTAGAATAATCAAAGACGGCAGGGAGGAAGAAATCCCAGTCGAGCAGGTGCAGGAAGGCGACCTGTTTGTCGTAAGGCCCGGAGAGAGGATACCGACCGACGGGAAAGTGGAAGAAGGCGCGTCTTCGGTAGACGAATCGGCAGTCACCGGCGAATCCATACCGGTTGACAAGTCGGCCGGCTCGGAAGTCATTGGCGCGACGATAAATAAGAGCGGCATGCTGAAGGCCCGGGCCACCAAGGTCGGCCAGGACACGGTCCTGTCGCAGATAATCGCGCTGGTCGAGGAGGCGAGGACCGGCAAGGCGCCGATGCAGAGGATGGCCGACCAGGTCGCAAAGTACTTTGTCCCCGCCGTGGTGGCGGTGGCAGTCTCCTCCGCGCTTGCATGGTATTTCGTTGGCGGGATCGGCCTGACGTTTTCGCTTCTGGCGTTCGTGTCAGTCATTATCATCGCGTGCCCCTGCGCCCTCGGGATAGCGACTCCCGCCGCCCTGATGATGGGGGCTGGCAAGGGGGCGGAGAACGGCATCTTGTTCAAGGGCGGAGAGCACCTGGAGATGGCCAGAAAAGTCAGGACTGTTGTCTTTGACAAGACCGGCACCCTGACAAAGGGCCGGCCAGAAGTCACCGACGTGATAACACTGTCCGATGTTGGCGAGCAGGAGCTGCTCCGGCTGGCCGCTATCGCAGAGTCTGGCTCTGAGCACCCGCTCGGGCAGGCCGTGGTAAGGAGGGCAAAAGAGAAAGGCCTTGTTGTGGCAGGCCCGGAATCGTTTGAAGCCGTTTCGGGGCACGGGCTGAGGGCGGGATACGCCGGCCACGCCATAATGATCGGCAACAGAAAGATGATGGCAGACAGCGGGATTGCAGTCGCAGATCAGGTCGACTCTGCCATGAGCAGGCTGGAGACGGAGGGCAAGACCGCGACCCTAGTGTCTATTGATGGCAGGCTAGCCGGCGTAATCGCAATGGCCGACACCGTCAAGGATCACGCCTTGGAGGCGATCGACGCCCTGAAGCAGATGGGCATCGAGGTGATAATGCTGACGGGCGACAACGAAAGGACCGCCCGGGCCATAGCTGGCAAGCTGGGCATTGACAGGGTCATGGCGCAGGTGCTTCCCCAGCAAAAGGAAGAAGTGATTGCCAAGCTAAAGTCCGAAGGCAAGGTAGTGGCAATGGTGGGCGACGGGATAAACGACGCCCCCGCGCTCGCCCGGGCCGACCTCGGGATCGCCATAGGGTCGGGGACGGACGTGGCAAAGGAAACAGGCGGGATCATACTGATAAAGAGCGATCTTCGCGACGTGGTGTCCGCGCTCGAGCTTGGCAGAAAGACAGTTTCCAAGATAAAGCAGAACCTCTTCTGGGCGTTTGCGTACAACACGGGGCTGATACCGGTGGCCGCAGGCGCGCTGGTTCCGATCTTTGGGGCAGAGATGTACGGGTGGCTTCCGTTCCTGGCCGCAGGCGCGATGGCCATGAGCTCTGTCTCTGTGGTTACCAACTCACTCTTGCTTGGAAGGTACGTGCCAAGGTTTACGACAACAAGACATGGGCAGGAGCAGGCCGGCGCGGAACTGGCAAAAGTCTACCCGAAAGCTAGGTAGCCAGCCTCACAAACTGGTAGCCCGAGTTCTGCAGCCTCTCCTTTATCTCCTCTTTTGTTATCATGGCAGGGTCGTACTCGACAATGACGCTGTCTGTCATAAAGTCGATGTCTATCTTTTTGACGGCCCGGTTGCCCTTCAGCTGGTTTTCTACTATCGGCTTGCAGGTGGTGCAGTACATGCCGACCACCTTGAATCGAGCTTTTTGCGTGTTAGCCATATGATCATCTGCTTGAAAAAAGGGAGGGGTTCATGCTCCAGCCCGCTAGTAGCCAAACTTTTTAGGATTTGCGTCAAACTGGCCCTTGCAGGCTGCCGAGCAGAGATAGATCTTTTTCCCTCCAGACTCTGACACGAACTTTGCCTTCTTCTCGTCCACCATCATGTTGCAAACAGGATCTTTGAACATGCACAGGCTATGGCGGCATTGTTAGATAAATGATGCATTTTACAATTGTAAAGTCACTGCGCTTCGGTTATGGATGACCTGTGTTTTGCCTTGCTTCGCTCCAGCCACGCCACAAAGCCAATAAGGCCTGTGATGTAGACTAGCGCCGTCCCGGCGTTGGTCAAGATGTCAGCCACCTGCGATTCAAACAAGACATGAATATTCAGGACCCCGATCTGGATAAGCCTAGTGTAACAAGATTCTAGATTATGATTACGTTTTTGTCCTGACGAGCTCCCTGACCGCGTGCGCCTCTTCCCTGTAGGCCCTTATCATGTGCGTCGCGCCGTCCGGGCAGAGCAGCGTGACTGTCACAATGTTCACTTCGGCGTCCGACGCAAAGATTGCCGGCTGCACCTTCTGTATCCTGCAGTTCTTTGCAAGCAGATCCTTGAGCTGGGCGACGGCGTCGGGCATCGTGAGCAATAGCGCTTCTGTAAAAGATAAACCTAATTACCTGCAGGCGATTTTTGATAGTGGATGGCAAGCCTCTCGATGAACGACAAGCTGATCCTTATGCAGTACGCGATAGACAAGTACGACTCGGAAAATGTGCTGAAGGAGAAGCTGAAGGACACGCTCCAGCAAAAAGAGATCGAGCGGGCGATAGACACTCTGATAGGCACGCAGAGGGTCCGAAGGATAGGCGCGGACGTGCTCCAGAACAACGTCAGCCATACGGGCGAACTGCCCGAGCTCCCGGGTCACCTGAAGCCCCTCGTTGAGAGCCTGTGATCGTACAGAAAATTCTACCCTATTATTTTATAAGCATCGGACTCCACCTTTCTCTACATTGCCTAACGCCGGGGAAAGGGGCGCGCCAGACATTATCAGGAACCCTGCCGACGCTTACCAGCTATACATCAACCTTGTAGATTCTGCCGACAGCGAGATCATGCTGCTGTTGCCAGCGCCGGCCCCGGACCGCGGGGAGATGGTGCGTTCCACACTAAAGTCGCTTGAAGACGCCGCCGGGCGGGGCGTGCATGTGCGGGTGCTGACCCCGGGATCGACAAAACTGCCGGTGGGCGACAGCGTCACAGTCCGGCACATCTACCGGGAAAGCGGGACGGAGGTGCAGGAGGTATTGATAGTTGACAGGAAGGCGTCTCTGGAATACGGGATAAGGGAGGGGCACGACAGCGTGAGCATCTACTCTTCAAGCCCTTCGACTGCCAAGTCGTTTGTCATCCTGTTTGACAACCTGTGGGACCAGGCGGTGGCGTACGACAAGTTCCGTGAGGCAGACCACCTGAAGGACGACTACATACAGAAGCAGAGGGAACTGTACGACAAGCTGCGCGACGCGGACAGGCTGAAGGACGAGTTCATCAACATCGCGGCCCATGAACTGCGCACGCCCATAATGCCGATCCTCGGGGGCTTGGAGCTGATAGATTCCAAGCTGGGCTCTGCAGACAGCTCGATAAGGGAAGAGCTTGCAATCATTAGCCGAAACGCCGAGCGGCTGCTAAAGCTGTCAGAAGACATCCTGCAGGCGAGCAGGATAGAGACGGGTCGGCTAAAGCTGTACGTCGAGCAGATAAACCTGAACCCTCTCGTTTCAGAGGTGATAACGGACATTGAAAAAAAATACCGCGCTACTGCCAGGGCGCCGCCGGTAGAAACGGCCGACGTGCGCTCGCTTATCATGCACATTGTGGGCGAGCGGGCCGGCGGCAACTCTCGAAAGTTGATAACGTTCGAGCCCGGCGAGCCCATGCTCATGATCGAGTGCGACAGGGGCAAGGTCGCAGAGGTGCTCTTCAACATTATCGACAACGCCATGAAGTTCATTGACGAGCGGGAAGGGAGCATCGTCGTTTCCACGCGGCTGTCCGGCCCCAACGTGATGGTGAGCGTGAGAGACAACGGCAGGGGAATAGACCCGTCGATAAAGGACAGGATGTTTGAAAAGTTCACGACCCGGTCTGAAAAGGGGTCCGGCCTCGGGCTGTACATCGCAAAGAGCATAGTCGAGGCCCACGGTGGAAACATCTGGTCAGGCAACAACAGCGACGGCAAGGGCGCTACGTTCTCCTTCAGCCTGCCCATCCGATTCCTCAGGTCAGAGGCGCCTACTCCGGACAAGCTGCCTCAGATAACGGACAACCAGAGGACCATAGATCAAATGAAGAAGGCCGCGCTGGAAAAGATAGAGTCCATGAAGGCGAGCCTGCTTGACGCGCGCGAAGAAGCGGTGCGCAAGAGGAACGAAGCGCTGGAGCGCTACCAGAAGCAGGTCGACGACTCGCGGAGCCTGATAAGGTCGCGGCAGGAGTTCATCAACCAGCAGATAAGCTACAAGAGGATGCGCCGCGAAGTGGACAGCAGGATTGAAAAGGGGCTCGAAGGCCTACAGCGCCTTATAGATGGTCTGAGGGAGAACATAATCGACGACGAAACCATCGAAAAGATCGAGCTGCACCAGACAGTCTCCGACGCGATCCGGCTCGAGGCCAGCAAGCTCATGCAGTCAGAGTTCTTCAAGTCTATAAGGAACCAGCTCGCAGGAGGATCGTCATGACGCTAAAAATCGCGGTCCACTCTTTCAAGGGCGGGACTGGCAAGAGCACAATCACCGCAAACCTTGCAGTGTCGCTTGCGCGGGAAGGCAGGCGGGTGGGGGTGCTGGACATGGACCTGGCCGGCCCGGGGCTGCACGTGCTCTTTGAAATGAAGCCCCACGAAATAGACCACACATTGAACGACTATTTGCTCGGCAAGTGCTCCGCCGACAGCATCACGATAGACCTGACTGAAAAGATGGGCCTGAAGCGGGGAAGCCTTGTGTTCGTGCCGGCCAGCTTCAAGGCAGAAGACATCATCA
>DATFDX010000161.1:0-8289 GCA_035251875.1 Nitrososphaera sp.
TGCCGAGCAGAGTCACCACCACCGTCGAAAAACGCGGAATCAGGATGGCAAGCGCGGCAGACCTGATCCTTTCGTCGGCTATCACAAGGATCCTGGGCACGGCCACAAAGCCCAGCAGTATCAGGCCGCCTATCCATATCGAAGCGGCAGCGTTGTGGAAAAAGTCAAGCACTATCGGAAAGATCTGGCTCGTTGCCGCAGCGTGAGCTATCAGGCTTGACGTGACTAGCACCGCGAGCCCGAGGATGAGTATCGCGTACATTTCAGCCCTGCCGGGGCTGGCATTTGACTTGGCGACCTTGCGGTACACCGCTACCGTGATGCCCATTAGTATGGACGACTGGAGCATCCTAGTCACCCACACGTTGCCAAACTTTGTGGCGATCGCCTCCGGTATCCCCGATTCTATCGAGATTGCCTGGACTATTATCATGGCCACGCCGGACACAAGAACGATGCCGGTGCCGACGATGATAAGGCGCAGCATGTTCCTGTCAATAGCAATCCGCGTCTGCCCCAGCGCGCCAGAGAGCCACGGCACTTTTGCAAGCGGCTTCCAGAGCCACAGGGCTGCAAAGGCCGCGCCGACAACCATAACCTGCCCGACCATTCCGGGGAACCTAGATGCCGACTCTTCCGGCGACAGTATGTCCCTCTGCGAGGGAGAGTCAGGGTCGCGTACGACATCCGTCCCAACGCCAAAGAGGAATGTTTCCTCAACCACGTGCCCGTCGACTGCAGACAGCACCTTGGTGGTTACTGTGTACTGGCCTTCGGGTAGGCCCGGCTGCAGCGTGGCTGCTATCGAAGCGGTGTCGCCCTGCGCGTTGTGCGCATCGCCAGTGTCGACCCTGCTCCCGTCAGGGCCGAGCACCTTGATGCTGCTGTATGAAAGCTCTATAGGCTCACTGAATGACACGCTGACTTCTCCTGGCGACGCCGATACTTTCTGGAACGCGCCCGGGATAGAATCAATATAGACTGGGTGGGCAAACGACTGCTGGATACCGGATGCAAGCGTGAGGACAACAATCGCGATCAGGCCAAAGATCCAGTGTCTGCCCTGCATGCGTAAAATACGCCATGCACCATATTTGACTCTTGCTTGTTTTGTGGTACAAAGCCCGAAATACGCCTAAAGATTATAAACATTGTAAGAGGAATTTACATTGAATGAAAAAAGTCGCCCTGCTGCTTCTGGCAAGCTTGCTTCTCCTGCCGCTTCTCGCGTTCAACTTCCGCCCGGCTCTGGCTCACGAAGAGATGGTGCGCGGCGACGTCAAGATCGTCGGCGGGTGGGTTAATGAGCCCCCGCTAGTGGGCCAGCTCAACGGAATTGAGCTGACAATAACCCGGGTGTCGGACGAGCAGCCGATCACCAACGCGCTTGCGCAGCTTGATATCAGCGTCAAAAAGGGCGGCCAGACAAAATCGCTTGACTTCCAGCCGCAGGAAGAGCCCGGCGTTTACGCTGCTACAATACTCCCGACCCAAGCGGGCCAGTACGCAGTGGTCATGAAGGGGACGATAGCGGGGCAGGCAATCGACGGCCAGATCGAGATAGAGGACGTCGGCGACACGGCGCGCTTTAACTTCCCGCCTGCAAGCACCGGCGGCATATCAGACGAAGTGATAGAGCAGCTGCAGACCGTGATATCAGACCTGGCGACGCAGGTGGACGAGGCAAACATCGCCGCAGAAGAGGCCAAGACCGCGGCGGCAGACGCCACCGAGTCGTCAGCAGAGATAAAGATGGCAGCCGACAGGGCTTACCTGTTCGGGATAATAGGGGTGGGAGTCGGCGTCGCCGGCATCGCCATTGGAGTGGCGGCGTTATCCCGCAGGGAAAAAGTCTAGACGAGCTTGCGGTAGCGCGCAAGCACTATTACAGTCGTCATCAGAGCGGCAACTATGCCGCCAAGCGCCGCTGCCGGGAATTCCGGTACTACCTGGATCTCAAATGCGGCTTCTTCGTCAGTCGGGAGTGTTGGAGCGATGCCTGTGCCTGCGAGATACACCTGAACAGTATAGTCGCCGTTCTCCTGGAACGTGTATGGCACTGTAGCGGTGCCCGGCACGTTGTGTATGAGGGCCTGCCCTGTCTGCTGCGCGGCGCTGAACACTTGTGTGCCGTCCTTCAATATCCTGACGTCGTAATCCTGGTGCTCGTGGGGAGTCTCGGTGCCGGGGTTGAAGAAGCTTACCTTGAAAGTGTATTTGTGTGGATCATTTGGGTCCGGCGTCGGCTCGAGTTTGATGTCGAGCGTGCCCTTGCTTGTGGTCTCTGTCATCCCGCCCTCTTGGGCGTAGGCAGCCGTTGCAACGCCGAAAACCGCTGCCAGCAACAGTGCAATCAGGAATATGCTGCTTGCCATTGCAATCAATTGGTCGGCTGACTAAATAAATTGTTGCTATTGCGCCTTGCAATTAGCACAGCCGCGCCAAATGCCGATGCAATCAATGTAAGCGCCCCAAGCGGGAACTCGGGCGTCACCTGTATCGGTATCGCGACCCGCTCGCCAAGGCCCTCGATGTCGTCTATCCTTATCTCATAAGACCCCTGCTCGTCAAACGTGAACTCTTGCTGAGTTGCCGTCTGGTCGCGCCGAAGCGTTTCGCGATCGCCTCCGCCGTAGATCGAAAAGTCGTATATCACGTCTTCGATTTCCTCGCCGGTCTCCGGCTCGATAAAGCGAATGTCAAACGCGTGTGAGCTGCCAATGTCGTCCGGCGTCCACGTTATTTCCACCATGAACGTGCCCTGGTCGCTTGCCGCCTCAAGCACGATCTGCTCCTGGGCCGACGCCTGGGTGCAGGCTAGAAGGCTCGACAGCAGTGCAAAAGCAAGAATGGTGCTGCGCAAACGACTTGCTATGAAGCGCACACAGGATAATAATCTATTCTGATGACTTAAAAAGAAAGAAGAAAAGGAAGGCGTTTAAGCTCTTCCAAAGAACCCTGTTCCGTTTCTTGCGAATCTAGTGTAGCCTATGATTCCTGCGATTGTTGCCGCCAGTATTGCCGCAATGACCGGGAACTCGGGAACTACAAAGCCAGCTTGAATCGTCGCAGCGGTTTCGCCTTCAGGCACCTCGAACGAGATCGTGGTTGATGTGTCATTCTGGCTTACTATTGTTGCCTGTTCACCATTTACCATGGTAATGTCGCGAATCATATCCTTTGGCAATGTTAGTTGTACTGCTCCTGCGCCATCAAACTCGATCACTATTGATTTTTCATTCGGGTTGATTGTGGCTGATGTCGCTGTGGCTTCTCCAGTTCCTGTTATAGGTGTAGGGTGTTCCTCGCCGTTAATTGTTGCGGTAACCGAGAATTCCTGCGGAGTTGGTTCTGGTTCCGGCTCAGGTTCCGGTTCGCCGCCAGACGCGACTATTACCGTGCCTTTCATGTTTTCATGGAGAGCGCAGAAGTATGGGAAGCTGCCTTCTGCATCAAATTTGTGGCTGAATGTCCCTTGTGGAACCATCAGTGGGCTAAAGTTTGGCGAAGAGTCGAACTCTTGGCCTTTATTGGGATCAGCATTTCCTGTTCCTGAAGTGACTGTATGTGCCGTCGAATCTTTGTTGGTCCATGTTACTGTATCGCCAACGTTGATGTTTATTGGGTTGGGTGCATAAGCATCGTTTGTCTTGCTCGATGAACCCGTTGTCACGTCTGCGGCTACATCAGCTGCAAAGGCCGGCGTAAGTGTCGATATTGGTGCTAGCATGGCAGCTAGGACTGCTGCCAGCCCGACAGCGACTGCAATTTTAGAGTCCATTGATTTTGGACAATATTTATTGCAATAAAATGGTTTTGGTTGCCCGAATAGCATAGAAATCTACATAACAATCCTATGTGTCAGGCAGGTTTTTAAGAATGTAATTTTTACAGCTTTCCATGCGGATCGTCTCATTCCTCCCAAGCGCCACCGAAACGCTGTATCAGCTGGGCGCCGGCGACCAGATCGTGGGCGTGACGCACGAATGCAAGTTCCCTGCACAGGCAAGAAAAAAACCCCGCGTAATTCGTCCCTCCTTTGATCCGGGCCGGATGACTGGCCGGCAGATCGACAGCAAGATAGTCGAGCTGATGCGCTCCGGCAACGACATTTACATTGTAGACGACAAGGTACTGAAAAAGGCCAACCCGGACCTGATAGTCGCGCAGGGGCTGTGCGAAGTCTGCTCGCCGTTTACCAAAGAGATCGGCAGGGCCGTAAGCATCCTCGGAGGGAGGCCGGACGTCCTGGTGCTCGATCCCCGTGACCTTGACGACATACTTGTCAGCATAATGGACGTTGCCGAAAAAGTGGGCAGGGTCAGAGAAGGCAGCAGGCTTGTCGCGTCATTGCAAAAACGCATCGACGCGGTGCGGAGCATGAAGATAAAGAGCAGGCCGCGCGTACTGTGCATAGAGTGGCTCGACCCGCTATTCACCGCGGGCCACTGGGTTCCGCAGATGGTCGATATGGCGGGCGGCATAAACGGAATCAGCGCTGCCGGCGAGCCCTCGCGCAGGATGGAGATCGACGAAGTGTTGCAGTTCGACCCGGACATTATCGTGCTGATGCCATGCGGCTTTGAAATTCCGCGCATGCTAAAGGAGCTGCTGGCGCTTGCGAGAAATGAAAAGTGGAAGTCGCTCAGGGCGGTCAAAAACAAAAGCGTCTACGCGGTCAATGCAAACGCGTATTTCAGCAAGCCGGGGCCGCGGACCGTGGCGGGGCTTGAGATTCTGGCAAAAATCCTGCACCCCGAGGCCTCGCGGCGCATCAGGGTCCCGAAGGGTTCGTACAAAAAATTACTGCGTTAGGGAGACTTCGATGTATACGTCGTCAGGGATTTTCAGGCGCATCAGCTGCCGGATGGCCCTGTCGTCGGCCCCGACGTCTATCACGCGCCTATGGATCCTCATCTCATACTTGTCGTAGGTATTGGTCCCCTGGCCGTTCGGCGACTTTCTGGTCACTACTTTCAGCTTTTTGGTCGGAAGAGGGTGGGGTCCCTTGAGCTTTATTCCTGACTTTTCAGTCATCCCCTTTATCTCTGTGCAAACGCCTTCCAGCGTTGCAAGGTTCGTGCTCGTGAGTTTTATTCTTGCTGCCTGCGGCATCTATTTCACTTACTTTTTGTTCGGGTCGTACTTTTCGGTGACGTTAAGTACAACGCCTGCGCCAATTGTCGTTCCCATGTCGCGGAGTGCGAACCTTCCAATCTCTGGAAAGTCCTTGAATGTCTCTATCGGAAGCGGCCTTACCGGCTTTATTCTGACTATAGCCGCGTCGCCCGTCTTTAGGAACTTCGGGTTCTCCTCTGTCGTCGCGCCCGTCCTGGGGTCAATCTTGGACACGAACGCCGAGATCGTCGCCGCCACCTGCGCAGTGTGGGTGTGCAGGACTGGCGTGTATCCCGGGGCGATCGCCGTCGGGTGGTGTATGACTATGAGGCGTGCCTCGAATTCCTTTGCGACGGTTGGCGGGTTGTCTGCCGGGCCAATCATGTCGCCGCGCTTGATCTGCTTCTTGTCGACGCCCCTTAGGTTAAAGCCAATGTTGTCGCCCGCTTCAGCATAGTCCATCTGGGTGTGGTGGGTTTCAATCGTCTTGATTTCTCCGATGGCGCCAGAAGGCATGACGATTACCTTGTCGTTTGCCTTCATCTTGCCAGTCTCGATCCTGCCGACCGGAACTGTTCCGACGCCAGTGATAGAGTACACGTCCTGTATCGGGACTCGCAGTGGCTTGCCAATTGGCTTCTCTGGCGGCTCTAGCAGGTCAAGTGCAGCTGCAAGAGTTGTGCCCTTGTACCATGGCATGTTTGCCGAGGGCTTTACCAGGTTGTCGCCCTTCCATCCGGATATCGGGATAAAGTTGATCTTGGCAGTGTTGTAGCCTACCATCTTTAGCATCTTTTCAACGTTGTCCTTGACTTCCTTGTAGCGTGCTTCCTGGAAGTTGACGTCGTCCATCTTGTTCAGCGCGACTACGAGCTGGTTGACCCCGAGGGTTCTCGCAAGGAACGCGTGCTCCCTTCCCTGGCCTCCCGGCTCGATCGATGCTTCAGTCTCACCTGGCTTGACAGAGATCACCAGAATGGCTGCGTCGGCTTCGGACGCGCCGGTGATCATGTTCTTGATAAAGTCCCTGTGGCCCGGAGCGTCGATCAGCGTGTAGAAAAACTTTGCAGTCTCAAACTTTTGAAAAGCGAGATCGATGGTGATGCCCCTGTCGCGCTCGTCCTTGATGCTGTCCAGCACCCACGCGTACTTGAACGTATCACCCTTTCCTGTTGCTTCTGATTCCTTGGCATATGCATCTATGGTTCTCTGGTCAATGGCACCCAGATCAACGAGCAAATGACCTACAGTAGTTGATTTACCATTATCGACGTGACCTACAACCACGAGGTTCATGTGTGGCTTTTTGCTAGCGCTCATAGAGCAAGAACGCTCCATGGGCTTTATTTGTATTTCGCCCGTGACCGGTGCGCAAATTGCACCCTCTCAACGCCAGATCCTTTGCACAGCTTTGGCGTTTCAGTCCTATCTAACAAGTTATCGGAAAAGTTTTAAACCGAAGGTCATGAGTTTGTCTCAGTATGCGGATTACTGTTAGCGCCATCAAGGCCGACATTGGAGGAATCGGGGGTCACACCTGCCCGAGCGAAAAACTTCTCGAGACCGTCAGAAACTTTGTTGCCAAAAGCTCCAAGGGCCTGCTTGTCGATTATTATATCGGCTATACGGGCGACGACATACACATCATAATGACCCACACCCGCGGGGTGGACGACGAAAAGATCCACAAGCTGGCGTGGGACGCCTTTACAGAGGGGACCAAGACTGCAAAGGAGCAGGGTCTCTACGGGGCCGGCCAGGACCTGCTCAAGGACTCGTTCTCTGGCAACGTCAAGGGCATGGGGCCGGGCGTCGCCGAAATTGAGATGGAAGAGCGCCCAAGCGAAGTGTTCTGCATATTTGCAGCCGACAAGACAGAGCCGGGCGCGTTCAACTTTCCGCTCTGGCGCATGTTTGTTGACGCGCGGAGCAACACCGGACTTTTAATCAACGAACGCCTTGCGGAAGGCGTCATTTTCAGGATAATGGATGTCATGTCCGGCAAGGTCGCCGAGCTGAAAATGTGGCAGGACAAGGCCGAGCTTGAAGCCGCGCTGATGTACCCCGGCAGGTTCGTAGTCCACTCTGTAATGTCATCCGACGGCGCCGACCACATCGTGTCTGCGTCCACCGACAGGCTGCACAACATCGCCGGCACGTACGTCGGCAAGGACGACCCGATTGCAATAGTCAGGACGCAAAAGAACTTTCCTGCCACGGAAGAGGCAGGCAGCGCGTTCAACGAGCCCCACTATGTCGCCGGCAACACGAGGGGCAGCCACCACATGCCTCTCATGCCAGTCAAGCTCAACTCCGCCGCAAGCCTGAACTACTCTATCCCCATAGTCTCCTGTCTGCTGTTCAGCATGCACAACGGCAAGCTCACGGGGCCGCACGATGGCTTTGGCACCGCTGACTGGGACCTGCAGAGGATGCAGGCAGCCGAGCGGGCGATGATAATGCGCAACCAGGGCTTTATCCACCCGGCGACGCTTGTGCCTGACGAGCTGGAATACAACAAGGGCTACGAAGCAAGGATGAGCAAGCTGGAAAGCAAGTTCAAAGACCTAGAAGAAATAAGCGGCAAGGCAAAACAACAAAAAGCTGGCAGCAAGCGTTGAAGCGCCCACTGATCATCAATTTCAAAAATTATGATGAAGTTTCGGGAGAGAAGGCTGTCAAGCTTGCCAAGGCCGCGCAGGCAGTCGCCAAGAAGTTGAAGGTAGAAATAGTGCTTGCGCCGCCGCAGCCCGCGCTGGCGTTGGTCGCAAAAAGCGTAAAGATGCCCGTCATATGCCAGCACGTCGACAACGAAAAGGTGGGCTCGGCCACCGGCTATTTCCTCCCCGAGATCGCCAAGTCGTACGGCGCGGTCGGGTCGCTGGTAAACCACAGCGAACACCGGATCGAGATGAAGCAAATTTCCAGCCTGGTGGAGCGCCTGCGCAAGCTGGGCATGACCTCGATAGTGTGCGCGCGAGAGCCCTGGGAAGTAATGGAGGCATCTGTCTTCCAGCCGGATTTCATTGCAATTGAGCCGCCGGAGCTTATCGGGACAGGCAGGGCGGTTTCAAAGGAAAACCCGGCGATAATAACAAAGTCGATAGAGGCGGCGGGGTCCCGCTCGAAGGTCATCTGCGGTGCCGGCATCACCGGCAAGGGCGACGTCGC
>DATFDX010000162.1:0-4840 GCA_035251875.1 Nitrososphaera sp.
GCCGCTGTCCATTTTTACTGGCAACGAAACCGTAAGAACGCGCTTTGGGTGGGCCAAAACCTGGTGTAAACCCTTGTCTAGTTTTATCAGCTTTGCCGCTTCGTCAAGCTGTTTCAGAGCAACCTCAAACGGGTTGATAGATGTAGAGCTTTTTGCTGTCTCTAGCATGTCATTGTTCAGGAAAAGTTAATGTTATAAGTTTTGTGTGCAAATCGCAGCGGGAATTCCTACTGGACTATTTAAGTGGTCTTGCGGCTAGCTTGCCATCCTCTTTGATATGAGCATGCGGAGTTGCTCGTCGGTCAGGCCGTCGTAGTCGTCTATGCCGAGCGAGTTGGCTATTGTTTCAAGCTTTTCCCTCTCTGTGGCGACGGGGCCGGAAATCTTTGGGATCCTACTAGCGCTCCTTGCAGGGTCTGCTGCTTCTTCCATTTCGCGCTTGAACGTGTTCCTTGCCTTTTCGAATTCGCCCATCGCCTTGCCCATGGTGCGCGAGAACTGGGGCAGTTTTTTGGTGCCAAAGAGCAGGACGAGGCCCAGCAGTATGATAATGATCCACTCTGATCCGGCGATGTTCATTACCAGGGCGGAGGCTTCCATCTAAAAGGTAATACCTGCCAACCAGAATTAAAGATTTCCACTAGGTTGAGGAGACTGGTCTTTCTTGCCCTTGAACCGCGACATGAAAAACGGCTCATCGAGCTTCATCGCGTTGGCCAGCACCACGGATGCCATACCTCCAAGCAGGAACCCCCCGATGATATCAGTCGGGTAGTGCTGCATCACATAAAGGCGCGTGATCCCGATGATTACTGGAAAGGCCCAAAGGGCATAACTTGCCTTTTTCGACTTTTGATAGAGGGCAAACCCGACAATAAAGGCAAGCGCGGTCGCGCGCGCGGCGTGCCCTGACGGGTACGAAAGACCGGCTGCAAACGGCGCAATGCTGTCGTTTTCAAGGCTGAAATTTTCCGGCAGCTCCAGCGCCGGCTCAAACGCGTACGGGCGGACGCCGGGTGAAGGTTCAACTTCTGATGGTATCTGTCTGCTCACCACCGGCTTTATGTACATCACAAGGACGACAACGACTACGAGTGCGATGAGAAATATCATGCCTGCCTTCCTCGTGCGCCGGATTATCGTCAGCACGATGCCAAGGATGAACAGCGTGGTGACATCGCCCATCGTCGTTATGGTTATCATTACCGCGTCAAGGTTGGCGTTGCCGTGTGTCGACTTGAAGTAGCGAATTGCCGCGTCGTCGGCTCCAAAGGTCACGCCAGAAGCAACCACCACAGTGAACACGACGAATGCAGCTACGAGCACGGCAAATTGCATCGAGCGCGTCCTTATCATCCAGGGCGGCCTGGCAAGTGCAGACAAGCAATAAAAGTGCGTCCCCGTTGGTGTTTAACTGTTTTCCCTACATCTTGGCGCCGCACTGGGGGCAGGCCTTGGCTTCCTCGTTTGGCGCAAAATACGTAGAAGAGCCGCATGCCTTGCACGTGGCCGGTTCAAGCGTGTTCCACAGCCGGTAGTAGCGCGTGTTGAAATTCTGGGCTATAGGCCTGAGCATGCCTGACTTTTCCATCTCTAGCAGCACGTCCTCAAAGTCGAGCACGTCGTCCAGCGCCTTGTACTTGTCGAGCTGGTTCAGGTAGCCCAGCATCTCGTCGTTTGAGAACCGGACGTCGGTGTCGTTGAAATTGTCAAATATTATCCTGCGAATGTCACTGCTGCTGACCGTGGGCATTTACAGACCCTTCGAGTCTTCCTGCAGTTTCTTGGCGGAAGCCGGGTCCCTGTCCGCATAGTACTTTACCATGCCCAGCTTTAGCACCTTGAGCGACAGGAGGGCGCACTTGATCCTCGCCGGGCCCAGATTCATTAGGCCAATGTTTTCCAGAATGTCGTCCTTTGTCAGGTCCTTTATAGAAGTGAGCGGCTTGCCGGAGACCATCTCTGTGAGCATCGAGGCGCTTGCCTGGCTGATCGCGCATCCCCTTCCCTCGAACTTGATGTCCTTTATCTTGTCCCCGTCCACCTTGAGGTGCATGTCGATCTCGTCGCCGCACAGCGGGTTGGAGTCGTGTATGCTCACGTCTGCGTCAGGCAGCTTGCCCTTGTTCCTTGGGTTGCGGTAGTGGTCCAGGATTATTTCACGGTAAATGTCGTCACTCAAATCTTGAACAGCCTCCTTGCTTCTTCAAGCGCGCCAATGAATGTGTCGATTTCCTCTTTTGTGTTGTAGATATAAAAACTTGCCCTAGAGGTTGCCGACACGTCGAGCCTCTCCATGAGCACCTGCGCGCAGTGGTGGCCTGATCTTATCGCCACGCCGTGGTCGTTCATTATAGTTGCAAGGTCGTGCGGGTGTATGTCGCCTATGTTGAACGACACCACGCCGCCCCTGTCGCTTGTGTTGCGCGGCCCGTAGAGCGTCACGCCCTTTACTCCAGAAAGCCTGTCGATAGCGTATTTCGTCAGATCCATTTCGTGTTCCCTGACCCTGTCCATGCCAAGGTCGTTCAGGTAGTCTATCGCGGCCCCAAAGCCGATGACGTCGGCGATGTTTGGAGTCCCGCCCTCGAACCTGTACGGCAGGTCGTTGTACCTCGTCTCGTACTTGTGGACCTCTTTTATCATGTCACCCCCGCCCATGAACGGAGGCATCTTTTCAAGGACGTCCCTCTTTACGTATAGTATGCCGACGCCTGTTGGGCCCAGCATCTTGTGGGCAGAGAAAGCCATAAAGTCGCAGTCCATCTTTTGCACGTCCACTGCCATGTGCGGGACCGACTGCGCGCCGTCTATCAAAACAGGAATTCCTTTTTCATGCGACATCTTTATGATGTCATTCACCGGCACGATGGTGCCAAGTACGTTTGACATGTGCGTCACCGACACCAGCTTTACCCTGTTGCTGTCAAGTTGGCTCTTGTATTCGTGCATCTTCAGGTAGCCGTTGTCGTCGACTCCGATGTATTCTAATTTGGCGCCCTTTTCGGTGGTCAGGATCTGCCACGGCACGATGTTGCTGTGGTGCTCTATTTCCGTGATGACTACCTTGTCGTCCTTTTTCACGTTTGCCCGGCCCCACGAGTATGCGACAAGGTTGAGCGCCTCCGTCGCGTTGCGCGTGAAAATGATCTCCTCCGTAGACTTGGCGTTGATGAATTTCGCCACCTTCTCCCTTGTTTTTTCAAAGGCGATCGTGGCTTCTTCTGCAAGCTGGTGCACCGCGCGGTGGATGTTAGAGTTGTAGTTCATGTAATAGTCGTGAATCGAATCAATTACCGCGAGTGGCTTTTGCGTAGTCGCGGCGTTGTCAAGGTAGACTAGGGGCTTGCCTCCGCTCAACTTGCGCTTGAGGATCGGGAAATCCGCCCTAATTTTTTCGACGTTGAGAGCGCCCTTTTGCATATAGCTACCCTAACTGAATGTAAATTGCGTCATCCTGTATTTTAACCTTGTAAGTTTTGAGTGGCACTTCTGCCGGCATGTTCTGCGGCTCTCCGGTCTCCAGCTTGAACATTGACAAATGTAACGGGCACGTGACTGTTTTTTCTTCTTCGTTCATGATGCCCATTGCGAGATCTGCGTATGCGTGCGTGCAGATCCTGTCTGTCGCAAACACCTTGCCGCCGGCCCTCGCCAGCAGGATCTTTTTGTCGCCGTGGTCAAAGTCAAGCAGGTCGCCGTTCTTGAGCGATTTTTCGTCGCATACTTTAATCCATTCTTCTGACATGACCCTTACCTGTACTTGTAGTGCTTCTCAAAGATGTCCTGCGTTTCATGGTAGCGCGACTTTTCCACTTCGAGTATCTGCTCCATCGCCTCGTCTGTCCTGAGCATCAGCTGCCTGCCCTGCCACTTGTTCTCTATCAGGTAGTTGACCCACGCCCTTATAGTCGGGCCCATCTTCCTCGACAGCGGCTCAAGAAATCCTGAAACGATCTCGCGCTTTGCGCCTTCCCTGCTCAAGCCCCTTGTGGAAAGGTAGTATATCTGGTTCTCGTCGATCTGGGCGACGGACGCCGAGTGCGTCGCCTTGACTTCATTGGTTTCAATTTCGAGGCCAGGTATCGAGTCAGATTTTGCGCCCCTGTCAAGCAGGATTGCGTGCCCTGCCAGGTACGACTCTGTCCCCTTGCCCTCCTTGCCTATCTTGATCATGCCCTTGAAGAGCGACTTTGAAGTGTCCTTGAGCACTGACTTTACCAGCACCCTGCCTCTTGAATGCGGGCCGTGGTGTATCAGGTTTGACATGACGTCAAACGACTGATTGCCGACTCCGAAAATTATCTCGACGTCTTCGGCCGACGAGCCGGCGCCCTTCATTATGCTGTCCGTCTTGTAGCGCGACAGAAGCGATCCAAACATGCCGATGTACCACGACATCTTGGCGTCCCTTTCAACAAACGCCTTCCTGTTCGACACGTTGATAGTGTCTGCGCCCATCGCCTGCAGGGTCACCATTTCAAGGTGCGCGTTTGGTTTGACGTTCGTTTCAACCAGTTCGAAATATCCCTGCTGGGCGTCCTGCCTGGCAGGCGAGCCGGGTGCATATAGCTCCTGCACGACCGTCGCCTTTGATCCCGTGTCTGCTATTACGATGTTTCTAGATATCAGCGAGGTGCCGCCGTCTGCAAGCGAAGTGATTATCCTGATCGGGTCTTCTAGCGCGACGTTCTTGGGTATGTAGATGAAGACGCCTGACTGAAACGCAGACGCTTCAAGTGCGAGGAACTTGTCCTCCACATAGTTGAGCGGGTTTGCCTCCATGTGCGACTTTAGCACGTCGCCGTGCTTTGACAGCGCCACTTTTATACCCGACACT
>DATFDX010000163.1:0-4197 GCA_035251875.1 Nitrososphaera sp.
CGTGTCATTGGTCCTTGCTCTAAAAAGGTTGTTGCAATGTCGTTCTTTATCAAGTCTCTATAGGACTGTATAGTAGTACAGCACCTCCTAAGTGGCATTGTGCAATAATTTCTTGAAAAACAGAAGCCCTTAGGACCGTCACTAAACATTCATTATCATGCACTCTATTACCTATCCGAGATCATCAATGGTCACCAAGTCTACAATCGTGATCTTCGTAATTGTGTTTGCAATATTGGGACTGCTGTTAGGCTTTGCAGAATCCTCCGATAATACTATGAATATTGCGACCAAAGTTGATGAAAATAATACTGTACAGACCAAGTTCTCACAATATCACATCGACCTGGAAAGACTCGAGATCGACCCGGCAGACTCGGAATTTGAAGACATGGAGGAAAAGCCCTCTCCATGAACATCTAATCGCATCATGATTATTCAGCCTTGTCTGCATCTCTTCCCAGACAACCTCTGCCTGTCCAAACATCTTCTTGAATCCATTGGCATATGTTTTGCAAGTGCAAATTCAACCGGCCAATACTTCTGACCACGGTCTTTGCATCTCTTAATAAGATCTTGCCGTTTCTCAGATGACCCCATGAGATCACTGCAATAATCAAGAGCCATAAAAGATAGCTTTACAAGGTTGTCGAGTCTGTAGCTAGGGGTAAGACTTTGGAACACTGTAAATGTGGACATGATAGAAAGCAACATGGATCAAACCTTGAGTGTAGAAACTGTGATTGCTTGAAATACAAGGCTGTAGGAGATAAAAGAAAAGACAAATAAAGAGAGCTTAGAAGATAGCACAATCTTTGGTCCGCGTAATTATCTATCGGCGTACCTTGTTCTACCGTCATTACAACTGGGTAAATACTGCAGGGCCTCAGCCTACTGGCTCTCGCTTTAGACGATCGCAAGCACGCGGGCCGGAGACCCGGTCGCGCCGGCCAGCTTTAGCGGGCTCAGCACCAGCATAAACCGGTTTGTTGATATCTTGCTAACATTGCAGAGGTTTTCCACAACCAGTATGTTGCGCGGCAGCAAAATTTTATGAGCTGTAAACTTTGCGTCAGCGCCCGCGTCGATGCTGGGCCCGTCGATCGCGACCGCGTTGACCTTCTTACCTGCAAGGTATCTTGCGGCCTGCCCTGACAGCCCCGGGTTTTCTGTCATGTAGTTGCCGCTTGCCGCGCGCTTTTCCCAGCCGGTTGCAATGACCACAGAGTCGCCTTCCCTGATCTGCTCGCCTGCAAGGTCCGCGCGCTCTACAAGCCGGTTTGCGCTCTTTTTCGCCCTTACCAGGACGGCGCTCGAGACGAGCCTGCCTGCTGGGATCGCGTCGATGTTCGCACGGCCGGGGGCAAAGTGGGAAGGGGCGTCGACATGCGTGCCGGTGTGGGTGCTCATGAACATCGCCTCAGAGTCGTAGCCGTGCGAGTCGAAACTCGACCACGGGATAAAGGACGGCTGGGGCGAGCCGGGGAAGACCCTGATGGACGGTGTGATCCTCATCGTGAGGTCGATAATTCTCATGTCTGATCTGGAGACGGCGGGCTGTTAATAACCCTGCTTGAGAGGGAATAATACGATCTGTTTAATTACTCACAGCGCCATAATTCCCTATGCCAACAGCATACGTTCTTATCAACTGCGACCTGGGTTCTGAAGAAGAGATCATCAAGGAAATTAAAAAACTGCAAGAAGCTGTTGAAGTGTCCGGAGTCTATGGAGTGTACGACATTATTGCCAAGATCAGATCCGATTCGATGGACAAGCTAAGGGAGACGATAACCTGGCATGTCAGAAGGATCGACAAGGTCAGATCTACATTGACAATGATCGTTATAGAAGGACAGGGCGACCAGAAAAAGAAATAGTCAGAGGAAAGTCTTCACATAACTCACAGAAGTCGCCGCTTCTTCTTCGCTGTTGAAAAAGTGGGGTGCCGCCCTTACCGCTTTCTTGCCGCCGATGTCTCTTGCGGCAAATATTATGCTGTTCTGCTCCAGCTTTTTCACTATGGTAGAAGAATCTGCCGGCGCCATGAACGTGACAATCGACGTCCTTTTGTTTTCGTCGTCCGGCCCGTACATCTTGACGCCCGGGATTTTTCCGATTTCTTCGCGCAGGGTGTTGGCCACCTTCATGTTCCTCTTCCTGATGTTCTCGAGGCCGACCCTGAGTATGTACCTCATCGACGCTTCAAGACCGGCCGCCCCGGGGAAATTGCGAAAGCCCGCCTGGAACCTTGTGGGCATATCGTAATACGCGATTACGTTACGATCTGACAGCGCAGCAGACTCGATCCCGATTGCCGGCGGCGTCAGGATTTCAGAAGCCTTCTTGCTGCAGTAGAACGCGCCAATGCCTGTTGGGCCGCAGAGCCACTTGAAGCCGGGGAACGCCATAAAGTCGCAGCCTATCTTTTTGACGTCGACCGGGATTGTGCCGGCGCTCTGGGCCGCGTCGACGCAAAACAACGCGCCGTTTTCTTTTGCAACCTTGCCGACCTGCTCGAGCGGCATTATCGCGCCGGTGTTGTACAGCGCGTGGCTCATCGTGACCATGCGCGCTCCCTTCATCGATTTTTCCAGATCATCCATGCCAAAGTAGCCGGCCTCGTCCACCGCAAGCTCTCTCAGCTGCACGCCCTTTCTCTGCGACAGCGAAACCCACGGCAAATAGTTGGCATAGTGCTCGTGCCTGCCGCCCCTCGCCACTACCGCGTCGCCCGGCTTCCAGGCAATGCCGTTTGCTACCATGTTGAGCCCATCAGTGGTGCTCTGGACTAGCACCACTTCGTCGCGCTCGCAGTTTATCAGGTGCGCCACCCTTTTGCGCAGCTCGTCAAGCAGCGACACGACATATTCTGATATCTGGGGCGCGTCCGGCCCGGCCTCGGCGCATTTCAGCATGAAATCAGTCACCGCCTTTATCGTCGACAGCGGAGTCGGAGCGAC
This sequence comes from Nitrososphaera sp., assembly GCA_035251875.1. Classification (GTDB taxonomy): domain Archaea; phylum Thermoproteota; class Nitrososphaeria; order Nitrososphaerales; family Nitrososphaeraceae; genus Nitrososphaera. Next base: position 2,964 of record DATFDX010000163.1, read on the forward strand.
GGCTCCGTTGTTCATGTAGATCGTCTTTTTCGTCACGGCAAAGTCGCGTTTTATCTGATCGTCGATTTCACTCATGTGTTATATCCAACCTCGTGCAATAGTTCAGCAATTGCCCGGCAGGATACTGAGCACGCGTGGCTTAAATACGCTGATGTTCAGCGACCCGTACGCCAAGCTCTGTTTTGCGGCACACCTCGTGTTCCAGTTTGAAAAGGTGACCTACATCGACCTTGACACCACGTTTGCAGCGTACTTTAACGCAGGCCTCGTCCGTGCAAAGAGCGTCGACATCTATCTGCCTTCGGAGGGCAGGCTCGTGCCGATGGTAAAGGACGCGCTGGAGTCTATGGGCAAGAGCTCGCTTGTAATTTTCGATTCCGTCAACAGCTTTTACAACCTGTTCCGGGCGCGGGAGAGGACCGGCGGCCTGAACCACCTGCTGTCGGTGCTCTTGATGCTGCTTGTCCGCCGGGGAATGGACGAAAATATTCCCGTGCTTGCGACTAGCATGCTGCGCTACAGAAAAGACGGCGGCTGGGTCCAGTCGCCAGCCAGCAGGAGGCTGCTCCAGCGCAAGAGCGCGGCCAGGCTTAGCGTCGAGCGGGTAGAAAGCGACCTTGCCGTGACGGTAGTGGAGCATGAATCAATCACGGCCGGAACGCAAATAGTCTACAAAGACAGCCTAATCACAGTTTGACGCTTACCAGTATGAACCCGAGGAGAAGGGCAATTCCGAGCACCCCAAAGCCTGCAATGAGGAGCGCCTGCTGCACCTTTGGGTTTACAGACCTGCCAGAGTGGTAGAGCATGAACGTGCCGGCCATGCCTATGAAGAGTATCATGGTGATGACCACCGTCTCGCCGATCGTCTGGGCAGAGCGCGACGGAAGCACAAAGCCGCCAAGGTCCCTGCCCTCAATTATCGCGTTTATCATGCCCGACGCTAGCGCGAAAAAGAAAGCCAGATACGCAACGGCTACTACCCATACAATTTTTGAACTACTGGTCAGCATGTATGTCGTTATAGAACCCTTAAAATCCAGACTCTAAATAAACCTTCCATGGCTGCAGGGAAATGCGCCGCCTGCCATCGGCAGGCATCGTCTGGCAAATACTGTCAACACCATGCCCGTGCGCTGGAGAGCCTGACTGGGCACTACAGGGAGTGGGTCGACGCGTACGGCGGCTTATCGTGGCAGGATTTTCTGGGCAAATTGTCAAAAATGAATGAAAC
>DATFDX010000164.1:0-4645 GCA_035251875.1 Nitrososphaera sp.
GATGCAGTACGCGCTGCTGCAGACAGCAAGCCAGCCCTACGAGGCGTCCATGGCAAGCTCGCTGGTCGCGTGGGGAGTATTCTTTGTGGCGATAAACCTGATGGCAAAAATAGTAAAGCTGTTCAGGCGCTAGCCGTCAAGGTTGAACTCTACCTGTGTGCCGTCGGTGACGTTGTATTTCTGCGCAAAGCCGGCCACGGTTTCAAGCACGTAAAGAGAGTTGTCGTCAGGGTCGTACGGCTGGCAGAACTCATCAGGAATACATGGCTCCAGGCTGTGCTCGACGTGGACGACTTCCTTGTCGTCGTCAAGCCAGATGATGTCTATTGGGAACTTCATGCCCTTCATCCAGAACGAATGCTCCCGCTCTGTGTTGAACACAAATAGCATTGCTTCGCTCTCGTTCAGGGTGTCCTTGACCGACAGCCCTTTGGATCTCAGGTCGTTAGTCGCTGCTACGTCGGCCACGAGCTCGACTCCGTTTACCGTGACGTTGACCTGCCTGTAGCCGCTCTTGTTGCTTGGGGTCATCCCGTCCACCGGCTCCGGCTGCTTGTTTTCAGGTTCGCCGGCTGTCCAGTCAAAGCCGCCAACATAGAGAGTTGGATAGAAAAGGGCAGCCGCGGCAATAATCCCTGCGGACGCTGCCGCAATTATTGCAATAACTGTAATCGAGCGCACTGTTAGCGATACACAAACTCGATATTTATGTCATACAACAGGCTTGGCTAGCCGGAGGTGCACCATCTGCGCGCTCTTGCCCTGCTGCATGATGCGGGGCTCGTTGCCGGCGCGCCTGAAATAAGATCCGAGCACAAGCGCCCACGGGAGCACGTGCTTGCCGTCCACCTTTGACTGGAGGCTCACGATGTTGTTGCTCCTGTCATGCTTTAGCCCTCCGAGGCAGCTTATCTTGAGGGCAGAGTCCACCAGGTCCATTACCTCGGTCGCGCTCATGTCGGATATTTTCAGGCCGTACTTTTCGTCAATGTCCTGCACGAGCTCGGCTGGCATGTCCGCGCCGCCCACCGCGTATTCCAGCATCCTGATGGACAGCCCGTTCTCCACTATCCTTGCGAGTTCGACTGCCTTTGCGGCCACCGCCGGCTCTGTGTCTAGAAGGTATTTCATTTCGCCGGCCCTGCTCCACGCCTCTTCAAAGTTCTTGGACTGGAGCGCGCCAAACGAGTCGGTAGAGGAAAAGAGCGCGGCTTTTCCGTTGCTGCTGTCGACAGAAACCATGTGCGTTGAATCGATTATTATCACATTGGACGGCACTTCGCCGGTCCGGAGATCGATCCCTTCAGGCAGCTGGAAGATACCTTCGTTGCCGATGCACTGTGGCCCGAGTATGAAGCGGGCCCGGACGCCGCCGGTAATGGCCCTGACGAGGGAGGGCTTGCACTGCGAGATCAGCCTTAGCCCCCACTGGTCGAGGGTCGCGGTTATGGACGAGCGCGAGCCGGCTATCAGGCTGCCTATCTTTTCCAGAGCCGAGTTCGCGTCCAGGATAAAGTACCGCCTCTCTTCCGAGCCCTTGGGGCGCTGGCCCTCGTCGTTTATCTTTTGCAGCCTGTCGACTATTTTCTTCATATTCTTTACCCTGCGTTCATGCAGGTTGACTATCTCGGCAAACGCTTCCTCCGGTGGGATCGCGCTGCAGATGAGCGGCTTTTGCTTCGAGATGACTGCCAGCCTCTTTTTCTCCAGCTTTTTTATCGTCTGGTAAATCTTTGTCCGGGGGAGGTTCGCATAGTAGGCTATCTCGCTTGCCGCAAGCGAACCCTTACCTATCATCGTAAGATACGCCCTTGCTTCATACTTGGACAGCCCGAACTCTTCAAGGCTGCCTGGAAGATCACTATTACTGTCAGTAAGCATACCTTTCCAAAATGAAAAATGAAGGTAAAACGATTGGTCAAATAGATTGCGTCAAAGTTCGAAAAAATGTCAAGCTGTTACCGCCCGGCCCTGTTACCGCAGTTACAAAACGTTCCGGCACATGCCAAGTATTATTTCAAGTGCCCTATGCAAAGCCAGCATGAATTCAAGGTGGGTAAAGTCCGAGTCAATACTCAGTAATGACGATCAAACTGTTTCGCCGCCGAGGCCGGGCGGGCCGCTCAAGCCGAGGCTCGATGCTGTGCAGCAAAAGATACAAGTGCAGATTTCAAGGCTTGAGGAGCTCCACGGGGCGCTCAAGTCAAAGGATGAGGAGGTCTTTCGCAAGCTGGTGTCTTCGATAAAGGAGAACAACGCCCAGTACTCGACCGTGCTCTCGTCGGACCTTGCAAGGGCGAGGCAGGTGTCAAGGGTCGTGTTCTTATCAAAAGTCGCGCTCGAGAAGATAGTCGCGAAACTGTCGTCGGCTTCTGACTTTGGCGATCTGGTGATCGTGCTGAGCCCGGCGATGGCGGTGGTGAAGAACCTGAGGTCGTCCCTGACGCCCCACGTGCCAGAGATGGAAGGCGAGCTCGGCGTCATATCTGAGCAGCTGAGCGGCATACTCGTCGATGCCGGCCAGGTGGGCGGTTTCACTATCAACTTCGAGACTGCAAACGAGGAGGCCGCGCGCCTAATCGACGAAGCATCAACGGCAGTAGAGCAAAAGATGAAGGAAGAATTCCCCGGCGTTCCCGACCTGCCGGTAATACCACAGAAACTTGCCTAGCCCGGCTTCATGGCTGGGCCGGCTAGGCAAGCTATGGTAGGCAAACTGCCAACATCTTTTGACTGTGCGGTTTTTCGTCGTTTTTCCACACTCGCACCACAGTAGCATTTGTTCAAGAAGAACGCTTCCGTGAAGGATAGAGCGAACGCTGCGCTTGCAAGCCTCCAGCGTAACGCCTACGCGATGGGCATGCTGCGCTCCAGGCTCGAGTCGCGGGTCAATTTCATCATCCACGAAAAGGGCAGCCCGGAGAGCTGCCAGGAGCTGAGCAGGGTGCTCGACCTCGTGAAAAACGGCGAGATGATCCTGCACGAGATGTCTGAAAAGATCGAGTCGGCCCGCTTTCTGGAGGAGTTTGCCGTGATAATGGACAGCGCCGCGTCCTCTGTCAGCGAGATAAAGGATGACCTTGAGCAGATGGTGCCGGCGGCAGAGGCCGCGCTCGAAGAGATGCATGACGCCATCTCCAAGGTGTCAACGGGGCTCCCTGCGGAGCTGAGGCAGGAAATAGAGCCGGGGATCCTCGCCGAAGTGGCCGCCGCGATAGCCGCGGGCAAGGCAGGCGCGCCAGCAGTTGAGGCACCCGCGCCGGCGCAAGAGGAAAAGGAAGAAGAACCGGAAAGGGTTCCGGCATAGGTGCAAATAATTTTGTTAGCTAGGCAAGATAGATTTACACACAAGTAATTCAAAGCCCGAGCTGATTCTGCCTTGGAACTGTAATTATGAGTCTCGCACCACAGGAACTGGAAAATAGCGCTAGCAAGTATGCAGCCGAGGCAATCCGGCTGGATTCTCAAGGGTCACGGGGGATGGCGATTCAGTCTTACCAGCGCGCGATAGAGGCACTGGTAAAGCTGGTCCAGATCTATCCAGATTACAAGCTAAACAAGGTCTACATGGAGAGGGCAAACGCCTACCAGAACAGGATAAAAGCCCTCCAGATGTCGCACGGCCTTGAAGAAGAGAGACCCGGGCCCGCCCAGATAGACAACAACAGCAGGCAAGAGCCGTCAAACGGGCACGGGAGCAAGCCGTCGATGTCGTCCGGCGCCAAGTCGGCCAACGTGGAAACGCTCAAGGCAGACTTTGATGATCTGGTGATGAAGGAAAAGCCCAACGTGAGCTGGAACGAAGTCATTGGCCTTGAAGACGCAAAAAGGGCGATCCGCGAATCCATCGTTTACCCGATGAAGCGCGCCGACCTGTTCCCGCTCGGATGGCCGCGGGGAATACTGCTTTACGGGCCGCCGGGGTGCGGCAAGACTCTGCTTGCTGCTGCTGCAGCCGCAGAAATCGACGGCTACTTCATCAACGTCGACGCAGCTTCGATGATGAGCAAGTGGCTTGGCGAAGCTGAAAAGAACATTTCAAAGCTCTTCAAGATGGCCCGCACCCTGAACGAGAGCGAGGGCGTGCCAGTCCTTCTGTTCATAGACGAGATCGATTCGCTCCTTGGGACCCGCAACAGCGAAGTCGGAGGCGAAGTCCGCGTCAAGAACCAGTTCCTGACAGAAATGGATGGCATCAACGGCAAGAGCAAGGAATCGCAGCTGTACGTGATCGGCGCGACCAACAAGCCCTGGAGCCTTGAAGCAGGGTTCCTCCGCAGGTTCCAAAAACGCATTTACGTGACACTCCCGGACACTGCGTCAAGGACAAATCTCTTTACTCAGTACACCGGTCCGCTGAACGTCGAAGACGCTCTCCGGGTGGACGAGCTTGCCAAGGTGAGCGAAGGCTACAGCGCAAGCGACATCAAGGACATCTGCCAGTCGGTGCAGCTGCGCGTGGTAAACGAGCTGTTTGAAAGCGGCAAGGCCATGGAAGCCGGCACTAACCCAAGAACCATCAATATGCTTGACTTTAGGGAAATGCTAAAGATAAGAAAGCCTTCAGTCAGCATCGACATGATAAGGGCCTACATGCGCTGGAGCGACCAGTTCAAGGCACTGTAAAATTTTCTTTTCTCTTCAT
>DATFDX010000165.1:0-10809 GCA_035251875.1 Nitrososphaera sp.
CACGATAATTGTGGACGACGAGGGTGTGGCCGCCGGGCGGACCGCGATAATTGAAAACGGGATATTGAAATCGTTCCTGCACAACCGCGAGTCGGCGATGGCGTTTGGCACCGCGTCGACCGGCAACGCCCGCGCTTTCCAGTACAGCGACGAGCCTCTGATCAGGATGCGTAACACGTTCATCGAGCCGGGGAATGACAAGCTCGCAGACATGATAAAAGAAACGAAACACGGCTACGTCGTAAAGGGGGCCAGGAACGGACAGGCCGACGCCAACGGCGAGTTCATGTTCGGCGCCGAGGAAGTCTATTTGATCGAGAAAGGCGAGGTAAGGGAGCTGATGAAGGGGGCAAGCATCTCGGGCAACGCGTTTGACGTCTTGAAATCAGTCGACATGGTGGGCGACGAGTTCCAGTACGACATCGGCACAGGCTACTGCGGCAAGTACCAGCCGGCCAAGGTGGACGGAGGCGGTCCCTACATCCGATGCACGGCAGTGATCGGAGGATTGCAGTGATTGCAGGAGCTTTTGAGATACGCGATCAGGGAAGCAGAGGCGCTGGGGGCAAGCGACGCCGAAGCGTACGCGGCGGCCAGCAGCGAGTCTGAAGTCTTTATCGAGAACAACGACGTCAAGCAGGCAAAGTCTCAAAAGGCAAGCTCGATTGGAATCCGGCTGCTCCTTGGCGGCTCGGCCGGCTTTTACTCTGTCAACAGCCTGACAAAGGGCAAGATAAGGGACGCCGTGTTGATGGCCATAAAAATCGCGCGGGTGAGCCCAAAGGACAGGCACAACGCGCTCCCCGGCAGGTCAAAGGCAAGGGCGCTTGCAGGCATTTACGACAAAAAGGCCGAGTCGTTTGAAGCGTCAGACGCCGCCCTTCTGGCCGCGGAGATGCTGGGGGCCGCCAAGTCGTACGACAGGCGGGTGAGCGTAGATAGCGGCAACTTTAACGCCGGCGTGGCGACGCACCTGCTTGCAAACTCGCATGGCACCGAGCTGAAAGAAAGGGCCAGCGTTTTTTCGTGGTCTATAATGGGCATGGCAATAGACGGCAGCGACATCTCTAGCTTTGACTTCCAGCTTGGCGGCTCGCACTCTGTCAGGGGCATAGACGTGCGCGCAGCGGCGACAGAGTTCGCAGAGACTGTGGTCAACTCGCTTGGGCCGCGCAGGATAAAGAGCTTCAAGGGGGAGATGCTCCTGACGCCGGCGGCCACAAACGAAATGGTGCAGGAAGTGATCTCGCATTCCATCAATTCAGACGCCGTGCAGAAAAAGTCGAGCCACTTTGCCGGCAAGATGGGAAGGCGCGTGTCTTCGGATCTTTTGACAGTGGAGGACGACGCGACCAACACCGAGGGTCTCGGCGCGTCCAGCTTTGACAGGGAAGGCGTGCCTCACCGCAGAAACGTGGTGATAGAAAAAGGCGTGCTCAAAAGGTTCCTCTACAACACCTACACCGCGAAAAAGGACGAGGTCCGGAGCACCGGCAACGCGAGCGGCTCGACCACCTCTCCGCCCTCTGTTTCGACGACCAACTTTGTCATCAGGCCGGGCAGGCAAAGCCTGGACACCCTGGTGTCGGAGATGAAAAACGGCATAATGATAAGCAGGTTCTCCGGCAACGTCAACCCTGTGAACGGCGACTTTTCCGGCGTGGTCAAGGGAGGCCGGCTCGTCAAAAACGGCACCATAGAGCACGCGGTCAAGGAGGTGATGGTGGCGGGCAACGTCTTTGAAGCGATGCGCGGGCTGGACGGGGTTTCAAGGGAACGAAAAATCATTTATGACTCGATACTGCCGTACATGCGGTTTGACGGCATTTCGTTCACGGCAGGCTGAGTAGGGTGGAAGAAAAATACGACGTTGCAGTGGTAGGAGGTGGGCCAGCGGGCCTGTCTGCCGCGTACACTGCTGCAAAAGCCGGCGCCAAAGTGATCCTGTTTGAAAAGGACGAGGCCATCGCGCACAGCGTCAGGACAAGTGGCGTGACCTGGATTTCCGAAATGGAGAGGCTTGGAATACCTGCCAAATACTACAACCCCGTTCAGAACTACCGCTTTGTGTCGCCTTCAAACGACGTCTTGATCTCCGGCAGCACAGCCAAGTCGTGCGTGCTTGACGTGAGAGCCATGTACCAGCACTTAGCGTTTCTGGCGGCCGGGGCCGGCGCAAAGATCATGGTGAAGAGCAACGTGATCAACGTCATAAAGGAAGGCGACAGGATTGCCGGTGTCAAGGCAAGCACCCCAAAGGGCGACATGACCGTGCGGTCCACGCTCGTAATCGACGCAAGCGGCTTTAGTGCTTCTGTCGCGCGCAGGGCCGGGGCGGCAGGCGAGTGGAAGCGCTACGGGGTTGGCGCCGAGTACGAGTGCTACTGCGACGACGTCGAGAGCGCGACCTGGGTCCTGATGGTCGGCCAGCGGTATTCGGAAGCCGGCTATGCCTGGATATTCCCGCTGTCGAAAAACAGGGTCAGGATAGGCGTCGGGATCGGCAGGCCGGAATCAAACGCAGAGCCGCTTGAAAAATTGCACGACATTCTGGAAAAAAGGCTAAAGCCGCTTGACACGATCGGCAAGATACAGCCTGTGGAGCTGCACTATGGGTTCATTCCAAACGAAGGTGTCAGGCACAACAGCGTCGCAGACGGGCTTCTCATGGTGGGCGACTCGGCAGGCCAGTCAAACCCGCTGGTGCTGGAGGGCATACGCTACGCGATAGAGTTTGGCCGGCTCGCAGGGAAAGTGGGGGCAGGGTCGCTTTCGCAAGACGCCACGCGCGAGTCGTTGCTGGATTATGAAAAAACGTGGAAGGCAAAAGTCGAGTCCAAGATCCAGTCCGCCCTAAAAGTGCAGACACGCTGGCTCGGCCTGACTGACGAAGAGTGGGACAAGGAGATAGAAATTCTCCGGGACATGACAGTTGACGAATTTCTGGACTTTATCAAGGCCGACTTTACTGCAGGCAAGATGATGAAGCTGGCGCTGCACCACCCAAAGCTGGCGGCGCGACAGTTGTTTAACATGATTTTGAAGAGCTAATTGAAAGAATTGCAACCTACTCGTTAGGTTTTTATATCTTGGAAAAACAGCAAGTCATGCCTTGGCTGGAGAAACCGCCGCGGACTTTACTCCAATTCTATACATGCTCGGTTTCGGCCTGTTAGCTTCGGTGCCCGCCCTGATTTTGTCAAGGCTCATCTCGCCAAGACGCCGGTACAACCCCGTCAAGTTCCTCCCGATGGAGTGCGGCCAGATGCCGACAGGGGAGGGCAGGTCCCATTTCATGATGCAGTATTACGCCTACATCCTGATGTTTGTCGTCTTTGACGTGATGTCCATTTTTCTTTACGCGTGGGGAACCGCGCTTTTCAACATCCCGCGGGCTGCGACGCTCCCGATAATCGGCTTTCTCGGGATAATGTTCGCCGCCATGGGCTACGCGCTTTACCTAGCAGGGAGGAAAGGCATTTGGTGATTTTGCTATCAAGCATTAAATATCTATGCTGCAAAGAAAACAACGAGGAGGACCGGCATTGAATAAAGAACTCGTCAGCCCCAACACCTTTAACATAATGGTGAGTAAGCTCAGCGACGTTCTGGTGAAAGCGCTGGACGCGCCGCTTGGCTACGCCATAAACTGGGGAAGGATCTGGTCACTCTGGCCCGTGCACCTAGAGACTGCGTGCTGCAGCGTCGAGTTTGGAGCGGCTTCGGGACCGAGGTACGATGTCGAGAGATTCGGGATCATTGAAGCGTTCGGCTCGCTGCGCCAGTGCGACCTAATCGTGGTGCAGGGGACGGTGACTAGAAAGATGGCCCCGAGGCTGAGGATGGTCTACGACCAGATGCCGGAGCCAAAGTACGTGATTGCAATGGGTGCCTGCGCCATCACCGGCGGGCTCTACATCGACTCGTACAACGTGCTCCCGGGCGTCGACGGCATCGTACCTGTCGACGTCTATGTGCCTGGCTGCCCTCCAAGACCCGAGACACTGATCCAAGGTACTATGCTTTTGCAGGAAAAGATCAAAAGGTCAAAGATAAGATAGCATGAGCGCCAACAAGGACGAGCCAAAGCCGGCCGCCAGTTCTTCAGCAAAGCCTTCTGCCGCAAAGCCTCCAGTGCCAGCTGCAAAGCCGGCAGCCGGAGCCCCGCCTCCAAAGAAAGAACCGGAGGCACCGCCATTTGAAAAGGGCCTTGCGGAGGAGATAAAGAAGCAGTTTGGCGAATCGATAAAAATAGTTTTCATAAAGCCGCTCAGGATCAAGATACAGGCAGAGCCACACAACATTGTCGAAGTGGCGACGTTTCTGCGCGACAGGATGGGCTTTGACCACGCAGAGTCCGCCGGCGGAACCGACTATCCGAAAGACAACCAGATCGAAGTCATCTACCACTTGGGATCGTACACGCGCGAAGACCTCGCCGCTCACGTCCTTGCGCTCGCCGCCAGGACAAGCAGGGACGACGCCCGGCTCCCAACGTTAATTAACGTCTACAAAAGTGTGGAATACCACGAGAGGGAGACGTTTGAAATGCTTGGAGTCTATTTCGAGGGCCACCCGAGGAACGAGAGGTTCCTGCTGCCAGAGGACTGGGCAGACATTCCGCCGCTTCGCAAGGACTTCAGGATAAAGGGGAGATAGCATGACAAGCCTGGAAGACAAGTTTGAAGAATCGAAAAAGCTGGGGCTCCAGATCGTAAAAGAGTCAGAAGACGACCGGCTCATGACGCTCAGCGTCGGCCCGCAGCACCCAGGCTCCGGCCACTTCCGCTTTACGATCAAAGTCGACGGCGACTATATCGTCTACTGCGACCCCGACCCGGGCTACGTTCACCGCGGAGAGGAAAAGATGTGCGAATACCGAAACGTCATCCAGAACATCCCGCATTTGGAAAGACCTGTGATTCACGATTCTACAAACATCACCTATTCTTACAGCCTTGCAGTTGAAGAGCTCGTGGGCATCGAAGTGCCCCGGCGCGGCCAGTACATCAGGGCCCTTGCGTCAGAGCTCAACCGCCAGGTGTACACGCTCTACTGGCTTGCGATCTATGGCATATTCCTCGGGCATTCAACCATGTTCATGTGGCCCGCCGGCGACAGGGAACTCTTGATCGACTTGCTGGAAGCGCTAACCGGTGCAAGGGTGACGCATGCCTTCAACATACCTGGCGGCGTGAGAAACGACATACCTGACAACTTTAAGGACCGCTGCCTGAGGCAGGTCCGGTATTTCCAGAAGCGCCTCAAGGAGTACGAGGACATTTTCTACAACATGCCACTTTTCAGGCAGAGAACAGAGGGCGTCGCAGTGCTGTCAAAGGAAGACGCGGCAAAACTCGGCGTCGCCGGGTCTGTCCTGCGCGCGTCTGGCATCCCATACGACATCCGCAAGGCCGAGCCGTACGACATTTACAACGAGATCGACTTTAAGGTCCAGTACATGAAGACGGGCGACTGCTTTGCAAGGTCGTACATCCCGTTCCTGGACATGAGGGAATCGTGCTACATAATTGAACAGCTGCTGGACAAGATGCCCCAGTCAGGCGAAGTCCGCGCCAAGCTGCAGCCAAACCCGAAAGGGCCGCCGGGCGAAGCTTACCGGCGGGTCGAGTCTGGCAGGGGGGCGCTTGGCTACTACATCGTGAGCGACGGCACGCCGAAGCCGTACCGGGTCAAAATCTCGGTGGGCTCGTTCCGAAACATGCTCGCGCTGCCTTACCTGCTGGTAGGGCAAAAACTGGCGGACATGCCGGCAACTTACTGGTCGCTCAACTACTGGCCCGTGGAGGCTGACAGGTAGATGGCGACGTACCCGCAGAACTACCGCTTTGGAGAATTCATCGGCAGCCTGATCTGGCTGATATTCTGGATACTCATCATCGTCACGCTAGTAGGGCTTCCGCTCATCTTTATCGTCCTGTTCTACGTGCCGCTTCCGCCAGTCGGAGAAGAGGTCCTGACGCCGTACCTCTTCCTGACTATGGTCGTGGATCCGTCGCGCACCATACCGATAATTGAGCACCTGATGACGACAGACCTCTTCAGGGTGGCCATGTTCCCCGGGTTCACGTACGCAGCATTGATAGCAGCCGCGACGATATTCATAGAGCGCAAGTTCCTGGCAAAGATGCAGCTCCGCATCGGCCCGCTCTACGCCGGCAAGATAGAAGGCATACTCCAGCTTATAGCGGACGGCCTGAAGCTGATCGCCAAGGAGATAATCGTTCCTTCCGGCGCCGACAAGCTCATGTTCTGGGCAGCGCCAATCATGTTTGTCTCAACCGCAGCGGCAGTAGTCGCCCTGATACCGGCGGCGCCGGGATACGTCGTGGCGGACGTTGATGTCGGCCTGCTGGCAGTCTTTGCGATCCTCGGGTTCTTCCCGATCATTGCCCTGCTCTTCTCGTGGGCAAGCAACAGCAAGTACCCCTTCATCGGCGGAATACGCGCTCTCCACCAGCTGATAGCCTTTGAAATCCCGTTCATCCTGTCGGCGCTTTCCGTTGTCATACTGTCGGGCACGCTCAACCTGACTGGCATCGTTGACTCCCAGATCCAGTCGTACTGGTTCATATTTTTCCTCCCGATAAGTGCCTTTGTGTTCTACATTTCGTCTCTTGCAGAGCTGGAGAGGATCCCCTTCGACCTGCCAGAAGCAGAGTCTGAAATCGTTGCCGGCTGGCTCACAGAGACGTCCGGCATGATATACGGCCTGCTCCAGCTCGGGTCGTACGTCAAGACGTACGCGCTTGCAGCATTGTTTGTTGTTTTGTTCCTCGGGGGCTGGGCCGGCCCGATGGTGTTCCCGCCAAGTATCCAGACGCCACTCATAGACGTCAGCCCGCTCTATGACCAGCAGGCCGCCAACGCGACTCTGTGGTTCACGCTTAAAACCTTTGGAGTGATAATGCTCATGCTCCTGCCCCGAGGCATCAGTCCGAGGATCAGGATAGACATCCTGCTGCACACCGGCTGGTACAAGATGATCGTGCTTTCGTTCATCAATATCTTTGTCGCCCTTGCACTAATATATGGCGGCATACTTGGTCCGGGAGGTCTGCTAGTTAGATGACATCCGCGGGCGGCATTATCAAAGCTATCGAGTCCGGCTCGAAGCACCTCGTCATCAAGCGCTTTACGTTCCGCTACCCAGAGCAGAAACTAAAGTTCGTGGGCGACGGCTACCAGTTCGACCCTAAGAGGGGCGTGGGCATAGCCGGTTATCGGGGCAGGCACATCTTGTTCCACGACAAGTGCACAGGCTGCCAGCTGTGCGCGATCGCGTGCGAGGGCATCGCGGAGGCAATCGGCATGGTCAAGGTCGACGAGCAGTGGAAGCACAACAAGAAGGCCATAATGCCGCAGATAGACTATGGCAAGTGCGTTTTCTGCGGGCTGTGCGTCGACGCCTGCCCGTTCTACGCGCTTTTCATGACAAACGACTATGAATTATCGGCGTTTACAAAAGAGCACCTGATCTACACGCCGGGGCAGCTCGCGATAAAGCCAAAGTACCAGGGCGACGTAGAAATCGTGATAGACGACAGGGGGGCAACACATGGCTGACCCAGTCTTTATCGCAGTCGCGGTTCTCACCGTAGGCACGGCAATAATCGCGCTTGAAGCGCGCGAGCTGATCTATGGCGCGGTGGCGCTTGCAATCTCTATGCTCGGGGTCGCCGGCTTTTTCCTGCTGCTGGACGCGCCTTTCGTGGCAATGTTCCAGATCCTGGTCTACGTCGGCGCCGTCGCGGTGCTGATCATATTCACGGTCATGCTGGTGAGGACCCAGGCGCTTTTCACGACAAAAGAGGACAAGAAGAGGAAGGGCGCCGGCATTGCCCTCATGCTCATCATCATGGCAAGCTTCGGGGCGCTTCTGCTTGCGTCGGGGCTCAACGGCCAGTTTGGCACCTTCAACGAGTCGTCAACGGTGGACTTTACGCAGATAGGCGAGCTGATGCTGACTTACTATGCGCCGGCGCTAATCCTGATGGGGCTGACCCTTGCGGGATCTGTGATTGCGGCGCTTGCGCTTGCGCGCAGAGAGGACGTGGAGCAACAACATGAGCGAGCTGATTGATTTCCTAGTCGTGTCGGTAGCACTGGTTGCCATCGGTATCTACGGCCTCGTGGTAAAGCGCAACGCGATCAGGATGCTCTTCTCTATAGAAATCATTGCCAACGCCGCAAACCTTGTGCTTGTCGCCTTTTCAAGGGGTCTGCCAAACGCACAGGGGCAGACCTTTGCGCTCTTTTCGATAGCCATAGCGGCCGCCGAGGTGGCGGTTGGGCTCGGGCTAATTATCGTTGCGTACCGGCTGTACAAGGAGATAGATGTCGCAGAATTCAGGAGCATGCGGGGCTAGAAAATCAAGATGGCAGAGTCATATTTCCTGTTGGCAGCGACCTTTATACCGCTTCTTCTGGCGCCCGTCGCCTACGTCATTGCCAGGAAGGTCGGTGTAAACGCAGTAACCTGGTTTTCCTTCGGCGCCCTTGCAGTATCGACAGGGCTTTTGCTAGTCCCCGCGATGGGGGTCTACAGCGGCCAGCAGGAAGTGTATGCAGAAAGCTACACATGGGGCCAGTTTGGCGACTTTGGGCTCCGGCTTGACGGGCTGAGCCTGCCGTTTGCGCTGATAATCTACATCCTCTGCACGGTGCTTGCGCTCTACTCAAAGCCCTACATGGTCCACAAGGTTTCGGAGGACCTGCCGGAGCACAAGGCCGGGCACAGCAACGGCCCAACGCCACACAGTAAGCCGGGCGTTTCCAGCTCGAAGCTGACCGTGCTTGAAGCCGATCAGCGCGTCAAGAACCAGATGGGGCTCTACTTCTCCCTTTACCTTGCGTTCTCTATGGGCATGATAGGGACGGTCCTTTCGACCAACCTAATCGAGTTTTACGTTTTCTTTGAGCTGATGCTCGTCCCGTCGTTCTTCCTTGTAGCGTTCTACGGCTATGGCGCAAGGCGCAGAATAGCCCTGATGTTCTTTTTCTGGACGCACGTCGGCGCAGTCGTATTGCTGCTGGGCCTCCTGGCGATGGGATTCTTTGCAGGCGGGTTTGACTTTGACACGGTAAGGGCAAACGCGGCAAACATTCCGGCGCAGTGGCTCAACCTGATCATATTCGCGCTGGTCCTTGGCCTTGGCGTCAAACTGGCGGCATTTCTGCTCCATATCTGGCTCCCGTACGCCCACGCGGAGGCCCCGACCCCAGTTTCGGCCCTGCTGTCTCCGGCCATGATCGGGATCGGCGCGTACGGCCTCCTGCGGCTCTGGATGGAGCTCCTGACAGGAAGCTACGAGCAGTACAGCCTGTACATCAGCATGTGGGGCCTTTCCACAATGGTATACGGCGGCGCGATGGCCCTGATGCAGGACGACATTAAGAAGGTTCTCGCTTATTCTAGCATCAGCCAGATGGGCTACATCCTCTTTGGCCTTGGATCTGAAAGCATACTCGGCATCACCGGCGGCACGCTGATGTACGTGACGCACGGACTCGGCAAGGCCATCCTCTTCATGATGGCCGGCTCCATAATCCTCCAGACCGGCACAAGGAGCATGGCAAAGCTCGGCGGGCTCGCAGGCAAGATGCCCTACACCGCAGTGATTGCAATGATAGGCGCGCTCACCATAATCGGCATACCGCCCACGAGTGGCTTCATGGGCGAATGGATATTGTTCAACGGCGTGCTCCAGACCGCTGCCGCGGACATGGACCCGCTGAGGACGACAATGTTTGCGCTCGGCATACTTGCAACCGTGCTGTCTTCCGCCTACATACTGTGGATGTTCAAGCGCATATTCTTTGGCAAGATACCGGAGGAACTCGCGCACGTCAAGGACTCTAACCGCTACATCACCGTGACGATGGGCGTGTTTGCGGCAATGACGCTGATCATAGGCATACTTCCAGACCTGTTCCTTGCCCCGATCAGCGACTACATCGGTGGCATGTTTGAAGGTCAAGAAGGGGTGTTGCCTGTTCCAGTACATGCCGAAAGTGGTAATAATGGAGCGGGGATTTTCGAACCTGATCCAAGTGGAGATGAACTCGGATCCACTTTTGTTGATGAAGGAGAAGGAGGACAATAGATAGATGGCAATTGGTTTTGAAGGTATTGCAATAAACGCGTGGCTAGTGTGGATACTGCCGTTTGCCGGAGCCGCAATAATCGCGGCTGTAGCCCGCGCCGGCCACAAGGTCAGGGACTACACCGCGGTAGGGTTTGCCCTTGCCAGCGCGATTTCGGCGGCGACTCTGATACCGCTTGCGCTTGAAGGCGCCGAAGTGCACAGCCAGGTTTCGTGGATCTCTTCGCTTGGCCTGAAGGCCGGCATACTTGCAGACCCGCTTGCGATAGTCATGACAAACCTAGTGGCCTGGATCTCGTTCCTGATCATGGTCTACTCGACCGGCTACATGCACGGCGACCGGGACCTCACGCGCTACTGGTTCTTTATGCTGTTCTTCATAGGCTCGATGCAGCTGATCGTCATGTCGGACAACCTGCTCATGGTCTTCTTTGGCTGGGAGGGCGTGGGGCTCGCCTCGTACGCGCTCATCGGCTTCTGGTATCACGATCGCAAGAAGGACTTTGTCGGCAGGGAAGGCCACATTGCAGGCGGGATCCCGATGTGGGCCGCGCCGACGCACGCCGGCATGAAGGCGTTCCTCATGACACGCGCAGGCGACACCATGATGCTCGCAGGCATGTTCCTGATATTCGCATACGCAGGCACCTTTGGGTTCAAGGAGCTGATCGAAGATCCGCAG
>DATFDX010000166.1:0-5516 GCA_035251875.1 Nitrososphaera sp.
AAGATTTGCGGTAGAATAATTGGTCAGAAATGCCTACTGATCGTTTTCATCGTCGTCGCTCTTGCCGGAACTTTTTTCCTTCTCGTCTTCGTCCTCGTCGTTTCCGCTGTCAGAGCCTTGGTCGTCAGATGACTTGCCCAAGTTGTCATTACCCGAACTTTCGTCGTTGTTTGAGGTTGAGGTACTGTTCCCCTCATCGCCTTTGTCCTTGTCTCGCTCGATCAGATCTTGCGCTTCGAGAATGGCTTTGTGTGCATCTCTGAGGGTGTCTCTCGCCGAGTCAAAGTCATGAGCTTCTATGCTTGCCGTAGCATTTGCAATAAGAGATAACGCTTCCTGCACTTTTGTTTCTGCCTCAGAGTCAGGGCGGGCCTTTTTGAGCAATTCAAGAGCATCCTCCTCGTATCTTGCCGCAGTCTCAGTCAGCTTTCTGGCTTCCTCTTCATCCGCTTGGCCGGCGTAGTTTGCTTCTGAATCAAGTTTTTTTTGCTCCTCCTCTTCATCTTCGCCATAGAGGTCGGCCCTGATTTGCTCCAAGATCGAGTTTATCTGCCACAGCCTGCGCTCCGCGCCTTCATAGTTGCCATCATCTATACTCCGCTTTGCGTTTGAAAAGAGCAGTTGCGCGGCATTGAATTGGCTATCCTTGTCCACCTGATTTGTCTCGGCCACGCCCCGAAGCTTGTAGTATTTTTTTTGCAGTAGGTTGTACGTCCCAACGACTTGTGATTTGGCGTCGTCTGCTGCCTGCTCAAACTTTGCCACGTTCTCCTCAGAGAGCTCTTTAAGGACCTGGCGGAAGTCTCGAATTGCGAATATCATGTGCTTTTTTGCCTCTGCGGCATCTCCAAACTCTATTGCCTGCAGCGCAAGCGATGCCTCCGAGACTCCTTCGCTATACTTGTCGGCGACATCCTCAGGAAGGACGTGGCCGTCTTCGATCAGTTCCTTCACGTTGGCATTCACCACGTCAAGCGCCTGCAGCATGACGTTCTTTAGCGTGCTGAGCTCCAGCTTGCTCCCCGTGTCTGCCTGGCTGCTGTTAGAGATCGTGAAGGTGGAATTGGTCTTCAACTCAGCATAAAAGGCCGACACCGTGAATTGGCCAAAACCGCATTCGTCTAGCTTTACCAGCCTCGATCTAAATGAGTTGTCCGCGCTCGCCAATATGTTCTGGGAAGCACAGTCCCCATCTGGCCCCGTAACCTTTACGAGGACGGCGTAGCCGTCTGGCGCGTCTTCAGGTATGACCCCCACGATTATCGCGTTCTCATCTAATGAGTAGATGTCCTTATTCGTGGTCACTGTGAAGGATTCTGCAAATGCCGATATCGGCAGAATCAGAATCAACGATAAGGATAATGCGACTAATGTTTTTTTATTTACCAATGAACTGGCAGCGATATACAAGCTGTTACTACCATCTATTACTTTCGATAGTCATTATATCAGGAATACTTGGAACGGCCGTTCCAATTGACCAAAGCCGGGAAATCGCCGGAGTGCGGCGGGCGCTGCCGCAATCGGGCTTAAAAGGAATGCTGCTCCGGGGCTACTAGCGCCGCCTCGGGCGGCACGAGGTAAAAATAGTGTCTAAATGTAGAGCATGAGACGAATAGCTGTGGTTCAGCGCCGCCGAGTCGTATATATTACTAGAGCGAGTCAGTTGCCCCCATGCGCCTCCAGCTTGCGGTAATCGCGGCTTTGATGTTGTTCCTGCCCGCCCTCGCCCTGGCGCAAGAGCAGGACTGCCAGATAAACAGGGCTGAAAAGACCGAAAGCTTTGTGCTCCCCTACACCGCTTCAAACCAGGACGACGACAGCCCCATTGTGTGCACTTTTGACGAGCCGAAGCAGCCCAGCTGGATACTGTTGATACAGAACAACATGTCGTACGTCCCAAGCGATGACTCGAAGACCATCATCAAGATACAAGAACCGGCGCCAAGCGAGAAATACGTCGAACTCGTGCTATTTGGTGGCGAGTCAAAAAGGTACTGGGTCGCGGTGAACACGCAGGAGGCGGGGTACGCCAGAATGTACGACCAGAATAACGGCTGGACCACCAAGGGCCCGATATCCGTGACGCACTCTGACAACGGAGGCCTGACAGTCACCAACGGCGAGAGGACCGTTGTTGACAGGCTTAACCTACGCGGCTTTGCGGTCGGCTCGATCGCAGTCTATGGCAACGACGACGAAAAAACGACGGCCAACACCTACGCAGGCGAAATCGCCTTTGAAATACTGTTTGGTAGCTTTGAGCAGTCGTCGCTTTACTACGTGCCCTTTGCCATAACGCTCGGGGTCGGCGGCCTGATAATAGGGCTTTTGATATTCAAGAAGAGGAAGCCAGAGTAGAGTAGTATCGGCACATCTTTTTCAGGCCGCAGGCCTTACAGTTTGGTCTGACCGGCAAGCAGATGTTCTGGCCGTACATGACAAACGTGTCGTTCACCTTCGTCCACAGCCTCCTGTCGACCAACCTGCTCAGTTCCAGCTCGGTCTGCTCGGGCATTTTCGTCTTGACTAGCCCGAGCCTGTTTGAAATCCGGTGTACGTGTACGTCGACCGGTATCGCCGGCTTGTCAAACGCGTAGACGAGCACGCAGTTAGCAGTCTTCCTGCCGACTCCTGGCAGCTCCAGCAGCTGGTCGATGTCAGAGGGCACCTGCCCGGCAAACTTGCTGACCAGCGTCTGCGAGACCTGCTTGATGCGATCCGCCTTGACGTTGTAAAACCCGATGCTATGGATTATCTTTTTTACCTCGTCAATGTCGGCCGACGCGAGATCCTGCGGCGTCTTGAACCTTGCAAAGAGACTGTTCACGACCCGGGTCGTGTTTTCGTCCCTGGTGCGGGCGGACAGGATCGTGCCTAGAAGGATCTTGAACGGGTCGCCCTGCTCCTCCATCTGGAGCCCGCGGAGCGCGGTGAGCCGCGGCGGGTTTTCACGGTTGAGCGCCTGCTCCATCTTTTTTATTATCATGCCCATCGAGCGCTTGGCTGCCAACTAAAGAAACGTTCGCTAGCAGAGCATATAATTTTATACTCTCTGCAGGGAGTATAGGCAGATGGAGCTTGCAAAGGACGAGGAAGAGGCGCTTGCCGGCAAGCGTGGCGAGGCGCTCGCCTCTGCATACAGGATTCTTGCCGCTATAGGCGAGGCCACGGGCGCAAAAAAGCTCGTCCCGATAAAGTGGGCCCATGTTTCCGGCGTCAACTACGGCACCATAGGCGACGCCGGCGTCCAGTTCCTGGACAAGTTCAGCAGGACGGCCAAGGTAGTAGTAAGGACGACTGTGAACCCGATGGGCTATGACAGGGACCATCCCGGAAACATCCCTGAAAAGTTTCAGGAAAAACAGGCAAGCATTGTAAAGTCGTACGAAAGGATGGGCGTCACGCCGTCGTTTACGTGCACCCCGTACGAAGTTTTCGACATCCCACAAAAAGGCGCGGCCGTCAGCTTTGCGGAAAGCAACGCGGCCGTGTATTCAAATTCGCTCTTGGGGTTGATGACAAACAAAGAGAGCGCGCTCTCGGCGCTTGCCAGCTCTGTCACGGGCAAGGCGCCGCTCTCTGACCTGCGGCTGGAGGAGGCGAGGAACCCAAAGTTCGGAATCGAGGCCGACTTTAAATTCGGAAGCGAGCTCGACTATGGGCTCATGGGCTACTTTGCCGGCAAGGTCGTCAAGGACAGCTCGGTCGCCTTTGGCGGAATATCCAGGCCGTCGACCATCGAGGCAAAGGCGCTGTCGGCGGCTATCGGGACTTCAGGCTCTTGCGGCATGTTCACGCTCGGCACGGCCAAGGAAAAGATTTCGTTCGGTAAAAAGGAGGCAAAAGCTGTGATGGACGAGCTGAGCACAGCGGAAGACGGCGACCTCATTACGCTTGGTAGCCCCCAGCTGGGCATGAACGAGCTCGACCTCTTGGTAAAGCTGACCGAGGGCAAAAAGTTCAACAAGCGCTGCATGATATTCTGCTCAAGGGCGATACACGGCCAGGCAGCCAAGGTGGGGCTGACGGGCAAGCTCGAAAGGTCGGGCGCCGAGTTCATGTGCGACTCGTGCACGTGCCTCACCCCCTATGTCACCAAAGAAGAGTATGATTCAGTGGTATCAAACAGCGTCAAGGGCGCGTACTACCTGAACAACTCTAACAAGGTCAAAGTAGCGCTCAAGGACATCAAGACGATAGCAAAGGAGTACACAGAATGATAATTTCAAACTGCAGGAAAATCGTCGGCGGGTCTGGAGAAGGCAGGGCCCTTGTCACCGCGCAGCCGATAAACTTTCTTGCGATGGTCGACGCCAAGACGGGCAGGATTACCGACCCAAAGCACGAGCTGTATGAAAAGTCGCTCAAGGGTGCGGTGCTTGTCTTTCCGTACGCGGTGGGGAGCAGCGTCGGCGCCTACGTCTTTTCTTCCCTGAGAGAGTACGGCACCGCCCCGAGCGCTGTGGTGTGCGCCAGGGCCGACATCACCACGGCGTCAGGCTGCGCAATAGCCAACATACCAGTAGTCGACCTTCCAGAGGGCGCGCCGGCGATAAAGCAGGGCTCAATCGCAAAAGTCGAAGCGGACGACGGCAGGATCACAGTAAAGGTTTAATTTTCAAAAAATACAATACCGTTCATTCGGTGCATGGTGCTTCGACGGGCGAACTGACCGCACATGCGGAATGACGACCAAAGTCCATGCACCGAAACTATATTTCCGGTATCCGGGTTTCCATCTGCAATAGCTCGCACATGCTGTTCAGCCCAGCGAGGTACTCCATCCCCTTTGGGGTCGTGCGGTAGTGCCTCCTACCCTGCTCGAGGTTGTTTACCACGAGCCCGTCTTCAATCATGTGCGACAGGTATCCCGTTGCCTGCGAGTGGCTGAGGCATGCAGAAAACATTATCCTTGAAATCCCCGCGCCAGATCCCATCGCAGTCTGAAGCACGTCCCTTATCACTTCGTCCCTTTGCCGGTTGCACATGCCTAATGGCAATGGTTGTGAGCTTAAAAGCAAAATGCTGGGATCTTCTATAACAGTTCGACCAGCTTTTTCCGCGACGTCAGGCCGGAGATTATCCTGACCCGCTCTTCGCCGACCCCAAAATGCGCCGCCAGCTTTTTCACAAGCTCCCTGTTTGCCCTGCCGCGCTCTGGCTGCGACTTGATCGATATGGCTATCTCGTCCCCGTTGACTTCCAGCCGCCCGTCGGAGCTGAACCTGACTGAAACCGAGTACCGCACCAGGTACTCTTGGAAACGCGTGCTTGAAAACCTTTTATTAGCGAAAAGGGGATAACATCATGATTGGCAAGCTTTTGTCCAGAGTGCGGAGGAGAGCTAAAGTTTGATCTTGCTAGCAAGAACTTTATCTGCAAAAGCTGCGGGCTATTTGCAACACGTGAAAAGATAGACGAGCTGCGCGACAAGGCCGAAGACGCAAGGGACGATCCGCGCAGAAGGCACCACGACGACTACCTCGACTGGTGGCAGTCTTCAAAGAAGGACA
>DATFDX010000167.1:0-22100 GCA_035251875.1 Nitrososphaera sp.
GCTTGGCGCGGATGTCTGTGACTTCAATTGGCTTGCCGGTTATGGCGGCAAGCGACACCGCGGTGCGCAGTATCTGGCCGCCGCCTTCCCCCTGAGAGCCGTCTACCCTGACCGGTTCTGTCACTGTCCGTACCGATTGTGACTTTGCTTAAATACATTTAAACAAGATGAACAGTGCTTTTGGCAAAAGCTGGCTGCCAAATACTCGTCAATCGCAATATCATGAACCGTTCTGAAACGTAGAACGGAGCGTGGAATTCGTTCTAAGACCTAGGCTTACCTACCACGCCTTCTATTGTATGGTAACGAAAATGTCAGACCAGAAATTTAATCCAAAGTTTGCCCTGCTCGCAGGGATACTTGCGGCAGGGCTGTTTGCAGCCGTCTTTGCAGGCACACAGATGGTGCAGAGTGCGGCAGCCCAGAACAACGATACAGAATCGCAGCCCGAGTCCACGGTGACGACTTCGGGCACCGCGACTACCACGGTAGATCCGGACAAGTTCACGGTGACGGTTGGAGCTGAGACGAACGGCACGACGGCCGAGGAAGCGACAGCAAGCAACGCGGACTTGATCGCAAAGGTCATCGCGGCGCTCATGGACCTCGGCGTAACAGAAGACCAGATCAGCACGACCAACTACAGCGTACAGCCAGTCTACTCGCACACAGACCCGGTGAACGCATGCAGGGTTATGGAGGGCTATCCTATCCCGCCCGAATGCTACGTGACCGGCGAAGTGGTCAGCTACACGGCTTCTAGCAGCATAAGCGTGACGCTCGACGCAGACGGCGACATCAGCGCAGGCGAAGTTATTGACACAGCGGTAGAGACAGGCGCCAACACTGTCAGCGGCGCGTACTATTTCCTGTCAACTGAAATGCAGGAGCAGGTCCGCGACGATCTGATCGCCGACGCGATAGCAAATGCAAGGCACAGGGCAGACATTGCGGCCGAGGCAGTAGGGATGGAAGTGTCAGGAGTCCACTCGATAAACCTGAACGACGTCTACTTCCCAATCTTCTCGCGGGGATTGGAGGCGGCAGACACGCAGATCCTGCCGGGCCAGCAAGAGGTGTCCATGACGGTGAGTGTCACCTACTTTGTACAGGAGTCGTAAGCGGCAAAATAGCAACGACGGCAGGGAAACTTATCCGGTTTCCCTCGACCACCCCTTTTTTCTTTTTTCTCGATATATGTTTAAAATATCCTCCATGCCAGCATAGCCTGTTGACCACCGGGCTCTTTGTCGGCCGGTTCCAGCCCTTCCACAAGGGCCACCTTGCGACGGTAAAGTTTGCCCTTGGCAAGGTCGACCATTTGGTGATAGTGGTTGGAAGCGCGCAAAAGAGCCACGAGCCCAAAAACCCGTTCACCGCCGGCGAGCGGGTCAGGATGATAAAGGAGACGCTTGACTCTGACAAAGTAGGCGCCGGCAAGATATTGATAATACCGGTCCCTGACGTCGACGTTCATTCGCTCTGGACACGGCAGGTGGACATGCTCGTGCCAAAGTACGACATCGTGTTTGCCAACGACCCGTTCACGCTCATGCTCTTCCGGGAGAGGGGAGTAAAGACTATGGAAGCTCCGCTCGTCGATCGAAGCGAGATGCAGGCCACAGAGATCCGCAGGAAAATGGCGATGGGCGAAAAATGGGAAGGCCTCGTGCCCGCCCCGGTGGCAAAGATAATCATAGAGATCAACGGGGTCGAGAGGGTTAAGGCGATTGCCGAACGCAACCACCATTGAAAAAACATATTTCTAGCTGTCTGGCTATACTATAGTGTTGTTCGGAGCCAAGAGCGACAGCGACGTAGGGCGCCCAGCGGCCAGTTTCGTCAACGAGCCGTGGTTTATCGACATGCAAAAGCTCACCAACGAAGAGCTGATGCGCATGTACACCTTGATTTCCGACCGACGCTACAGGTTCGCCAAGAACGCGTGGTACATTCCCATTGGAGGGGATCAGCGCTGCCCGATAATGGTGGCCAAGGGTTATCGGTCGCCGGAGACGCTCGATCGGATGGCCGAGTTTGAAGAAACCGCCAAGACGCTGGAAGGCGAGTTCCGCAACTTTATCGACGCGTGGGACTTTGGCTATATCACAGAGAAGGACATCGAGAAGGCGATCTTAAAGACACTGGAAACAAGGAACATTGCCATAACAGAGCACGGCTAATAATCGATGCGCGCCACTACAGTGCGTGGATCCGCTTGCGATTTCTGCCACGTTCTTTGAAGACCTTGTCCGGTTCACCATAGCGCTCTTTGTGGTAATCGACCCGATAGGCAGCGTGCCGGTGTTTATCGCGCTCACCCAAAAGATGGAGAGGGTGGAAAGGGAGTCGGTGACAAAGACAGCGATAATAACTGCGGCGGGGCTGCTCTTTGTGTTTGCCGTTGCCGGCACGCAGCTCCTTTCGATCTTTGGAATCACCATTTCCAGTTTTATGGTTGCCGGCGGCGTCCTGCTTTTCATAGTCGCGATCGAGCTTCTCACTCACGGCGAGTGGAGGTTTGGCAGTGCGGGAGCCCAAGGCGAGTCCGGCGTCGTACCGCTTGCGTTTCCGCTGCTCTCCGGCCCCGGCGCGATAACCGCGGTGATAATTTCGTTCCAGACCGCGGGGCTGGCGGTGACTGCGATATCGATCCTGATAGTCATTGGAATAACGTATGTAGTATTGAGGTACGTCGATAGGATTTACAGGGTGCTTGGAAGGCGCGGCTCTATAATCATAACACGGGTGTTTGCGGTGCTCATTGCTGCCATCGCCGTCCAGTTTGTAGTTGACGGCGTCAGGGAGCTCTTTGTCTAGATTTGTTAATATATTCAGCAATCACCTTTCAAGGCGTTGGCAAAGCACGATAGTGGCGGCTACAGGGGAGCCGGCCTCAAGCTGCTGAGCAAGCATGGCGTGGCAGTCGGCGACAACGTCAAAGTTTCAACGGAGGACAGCGAGATGTCCGGAGTTCTTATGCCCCGCTACGAATCTGCCAGCGAAGATTACATCGTCATCAAGCTAAAGAGCGGCTACAACACCGGCGTACATGTAGGCAAGATCAAGTCGATGGCCAAGTTGCCAAAGGGCGAAGCTCCTACACCTGCCAAGGCCGCTGAAATCGCGGAAAGCAAGGGACTGCCAAAGATCGCGCTGATCAGCACAGGCGGGACGATAGCAAGCAAGATCGACTACAGGACTGGCGGCGTTCACGCGGCCCTTTCCGCATCTGAACTGTACGCATCCGTGCCCGAGCTCGCGAGTCATGCCTCAATAGATCCCGAAGTGCTGCTGAGCGAATACAGCGAGAACCTAAAGCCAGAACACTGGGCAATGATAGCAGACAAGGTAGCTGAAAAAATAAAGAGCGGCAAGTACCGCGGAATCGTTGTGTCGCATGGCACGGACACGATGCACTACACCGCCGCAGCGCTTTCCTTTGCACTGCAGGGCCTGCCGATCCCGGTTGTGCTTGTTGGCGCGCAGCGCTCGTCTGACAGGCCTTCTTCTGATGCCGCGCTCAACCTGCTAGGGGCCACGGCATTTGCGGCAAAATCAGAGTATGCAGGTGTGTTTGTTGCAATGCACGCCGGCACTTCGGACGACGTGATCGCATGCCACGTCGGAGCGAGGGTGAGAAAGAACCACACGAGCAGGCGCAACGCATTCGAGTCGATAGACGTGACGCCAGTCGCGCTCGTCAAGAACAGCGCGGTAGAAATGCAAAAGAGCGAGATCAGACTGGCAAAGAGATCCGAAGGCAGCCTGGCCGCAAAGACGAAATTCGACGATAGGGTTGCGCTGCTGAAATACCACCCCGGCTTTGACCCAAAGTTGATCGAGCACGCAGCCAAGACTGGCTACAAGGCGATAATCCTGGAAGGCACGGGGCTCGGGCACGTAAGCAAAGAGTGCTTTCCAGCTCTCAAGAAGGCAGTCGATGCGGGAATCATGGTCTGCATGACTTCGCAGTGCATCTGGGGCAGGGTAAGCATGACCGTCTACGACACGGGCAGGGACCTGCTCGACATTGGCGTAATTCCATTGTCGGACATGATATCAGAGACTGCAACAGTAAAGGCGATGTGGGCGCTTGCAAATGCCAAGGACGCCAAAAAGGCGATGCAGGAAAACCTTGCGAACGAGATTTCTTCCAGCATCCCGATATAGGCAATACTTAATACGTGTTCCAGTGAAATTCTAGCCCAGTGGCAATCGACCCCGCATCTCTAGAGCTGAAGGTCGGCTTTGAAATACACCAGCAGCTGGCGACAAGGAGCAAGCTCTTTTGCAACTGCAGCTGCGAAGAGGCGGAAAAATACGAGCGCTCGTTCGTGCGCAAGTTACGCCCGACCCAGAGCGAGCTCGGGGCTTACGATCCTGCTGCGATGTTTGAATTTTCCAAGATGCGCACCGTCGAATACAATGCGGCGTTTGGCTCGAGCTGCCTCGTGGAGGCAGACGAGGAGCCCCCTCACGACGTGAGCAGAGACGCGCTTGAAACCGCGCTCATAATTTCGCTGGCGCTCCACTCCAGGGTGATGGACGAGGTCCACGTCATGCGCAAGCTGGTGATCGACGGATCAAACACCACCGGCTTTCAGCGCACGATGCTAGTCGCGTCCGGAGGCTACATTGACGTCGCAGGCAAGCGCGTTGGCGTCCAGAGCATCTGCCTTGAAGAAGACGCGGCCAAACTGATAGGGGACGACAAGGGAATCCGCAAGTTCGGCCTTGACAGGTTGGGCGTGCCGCTTGTAGAAATAGCGCTCGAGCCGGTGACGGGCAAGCCTGACGAAATAATGCAGGTTGCCCTGACGCTAGGCAGGCTTCTTAGGGCAAGCAAGCGGGTTGCCCGCGGCCTTGGCAGCATCAGGCAGGACGTCAACGTATCAGTGCAGAACGGCGCGGTGGTTGAAGTCAAGGGAGTGCAGCAGCTCGACCAGCTGGTCAAAGTCATAGAGCACGAGATGCAGAGGCAGCACGGCCTGATACAGATTGCGCAAAAATTGAAAGAGAGAAAAGTCGACGTCAGCAAAGTCGGCGACAGGATCGAAGGCGTCACCGACATTTTGGTCAAGGCGCAGTCAAAGATCGTGAAAAAGATCCTTGACGGCGGAGGAATTTTCAGGGCGTTAAGGGCGCCGGGGTTTGCCGACATGATAGGCTTTGAGCCGTACCCGGACATCAGGATCGGAAAGGAGTTGGGCAAGCTTGTCAGGTTCTACGACCTGGACGGCGTGTTCCATTCAGACGAGCTTCCAAACTATGGGATAACAGAGCAGGAAGTTTCTGCCGTCAGGTCAAAACTGCAGGCAGGCGACAGCGACGCTTTTGTTATAGTGGGCGGCCCAAAGGACAAGGTCGGGTTTGCATCAGACGCGATAATCCGGCGGCTGCAGGCCGCGGTCAACGGCGTCCCCGCTGAAACTCGGGCGGCGACTCCAGACGGCAAGACGGTGTTTCTGAGGCCGAGGCCGGGCGCGGCGAGGATGTACCCCGAGACAGACATACCGACCATCCCAGTCACGGACCCGGCGCTCAAGGCGCTTGCAGACAAGGTCCCGAGGTCGTGGGACGAGGTACTAAAGTCGCTCATGAAAAAATACAGCCTGAACGAAAAGCTGGCAAGGGAGATTTTTGATTCTGACTACCTTGGAGTATTTGAAGAAATCGCTGGCAAGATCAAAAATATATCACCTACATTTGTCGCCTCTAAGCTTACTGAAGATATAACAAGTTTGCAAAGACAAGGACATGATCCAACAGTTCTGACGGATGAAGCATTGATAGATATTTTCTTGAAAATTGATAACAGTGTAATTGCAAAAGAATCTGGAGTGGTAATCATTCAGAAATTGATGACAAAAGAAGCTAAAAGCGTTGATGATGCCATCAAACAAAGTGGTGCAACTTCAATGAGTGACGGAGAGCTGGGCAGGGGCCTTGACAGGATAATCAACGACAACATGGCAGTCGTGAAAGAGAAAGGCATGGGCGCGCTGAGCACCCTCATGGGAAGGGCGATGGCAGAGTTCAGGGGCAAGGCCGACGGCGCAAAGATAAACGCGATGCTCAAAGACAAGTTGCAAAAGCAGGTCAAATAATGTACAAACCCAAATCCACAAGGGACATTTACACAGAATCCCTTTCGATCAATTCTGCAAGCCTTGAAAAGCAGCTTGCAGAAGAGTCGGTGCCGCCGCGCGAGATCAGGAGCATCATTGATGCGGTTTCAAAAATGTTTAACGAAAACCTCGACAGGATAGTGGAAGAATGCGACAGGGACATGATGGCGCTAGAGCGCGTGCCAAGCCCGCTCAAGCTGTTTGTCAACTGCCTTGCCAGCGCGCGAAAATCATCAAATTTATCGCAGCCTGCACGCGCGCTGATCGAGCGCTACACGTCGGCGTGGGAAGACTGGATGTAGCCAGAAACGTTCTTTAGATGTTCTTGCTTTTGTAATGCGGTTGGCAGGTAGATTCGCCGACGAAAAGGCCGACTTTCATCCAAGGTCTTGGCTGTCGAGGTACAGGCGCACCTCAATCGGCTACCTCACAAAGATGCTGCTCTTTTACCACGGGATAGGCATCGGACTGCTGCTCGCAGGGTCTCCGATAATAGAACAGGCCATACCCGACTATGAAGAGCCAGACATCCCCCGGTCGCTTTTCAGCGTGCTAGCTGCGGGCCCGTTTGAAGAAACGTTGTTTTTCGGCATCCCGTTCTACGCGTTTGGCAACGCGTACCTGGTGCTTGCCACGGGCCTCATATGGGCCGGCACCCACATATTCAACACCACCACGTTCGAGATCAACAGCCTGGCGTTTGGCAACATGCTCTTTGTGCTCCCGTCGCTTTTTTTCAGCCTGCGGACATGGGTCAGCGGCAAGGGATGGTTTGCAGTGGCGACCCACTCGGCGTGGAACGGCGTTTTCTTTGCAGCAGGATGTTCCACCGGCGAATTCCAGTGCACGGCAACTGACAGCGATATCAGCACGACGATGTTTAGTGTCGCTCTGTCAGCAGTCCTGGTCGCCGCGACATACGCGCTATACAAAAGAAGGGAGAACAAGGAGCGCCGGCGCCTTGCGGCCTAACGAATTCAATATATAGGCCGCCACTTTTGTTAGAAACGAAATGAGCCAGGCTGAAAGCGTGAACGTCATCGTGACCTTGGGCGACGTCAAGGTTCAGTTCAGCGGCTCGGCCGAGTCGGTCATGACTTCCGTCATGAGCTTTCTGTCAAAGCAGGTGCCTTCGATGGACCTTGCGAAAAAGATATCGCTCAACTATGCTGCGCAGGAGCTCATCGAGGCGTATTCTCATCTGGTAAAGATAACCCCGGAGGGCCCGCGTGTCATCCCGGATTCTGACGCCAGGCTGTCTGACAAGGACATGGTTGCGCTACAACTGGTGGCTGTCAGGATCGCAAAGGACCTTGGCAGATTGCAGGACGACGCGATGCAGGTGTCAGAGATGCACGCCGCCACCGCGCTCAACCCGAAATCGATAAGCTCCAGGATTTCTGAAATGGTCAAGGCCGGCCACGTTGCCCGCGATGAAAAGGAGCCCGGAAAATACAGGATAACTACCGCGGGGATCCACTGGCTCAATTCCACGATCGCGAAAAAGGTCAGGCAGTAGCGTCAGACGGCGGCCTCTTCTGGATGTAGCGGTAATTGCGCATCGTGCCGGTCCTTGTCAGGATGTTTTCCCGCACCATGTCGGTGAGCGAATGCGACACTGCGGTCCTGTCGTAGTTGTACCCTTTCCTTGACAACTCTTCGTGCACTTCGCCAAGCGACCTTTCAGAGCCGAAATACCCTTCGAGCCAGAGGCTTTCGAGCAAGCCCCTGCATGTCATGCCGCCCTTTGCCGGGACCTTTTGTTCGTCTGATCTTGACTCTGCCGCAGGCCGCATCTTTAGCGACTCTATCTCCCGCCGCAGTTCGTCAAACTGGCCCTGGACCGCCGGCCCGACCATCTTGGCGGTGTCGAGACTGGAGAGCACGTTTTCCACCACCTGCTTGACCCTGCTCTCAAGGCACGTTATCTCGACCTCCCACTCGCCGTGCTTTAGCTTTATCTTGACTTCCTCGCCGGGCCGGTCACTCATGCTTAAATATACCCCTCAGCACGCTATTGATAAACCTGTTGCTGACCATATTGGTCATGTTGCGCAATATTAATATATTTGTGCCCGCAGTTATTGTTGAACAACATGGCCACGCAATTAAAACCACCTTTTCACTCAAGTCTAAGCCTCGGCGACCTCGGCATCGTCGAGTCGGTGAGCAAGTGCCTCACGCCCAAGCTTGACGAGCTGAAGGGCAAGAAAATAGTGTTCAGCTGCGACGACAAGAAAATGATACCGGTTGACGGCTGGGGTATGAGGTCCAACCCCTACATCGCGACCACGGTGACCACCATCCGCCCGATAAGGGAGAACGCGCTGGTGGCCGCCGTTGACTCGAGCAGCGTGAAGCTGGCCGAGACAGAGGAGGGCAGCCTGTACGGTATAAAGTGCGGCATAGCTATTGCGTATGGCGGCCGCGCACTCATGCACTTTAAAATCGGCCCGATGCTATTCTACCTGAGCGAAAGCACGATCCAGGATTCCGAGCTTGAAGAGAGATTGTCGAGGCTTGTGCTTCTGGACGACGACTTTGCCAAGAGGCTGGTTAGGGTGCGCGCAGAGAGGGGGGTGCAGAAAGAGCTTGCGAGCCATTTCACAAACTCGATAATACTTGTCGACGGCTCGCTCAAGGCGTCTGTGTTTGAGGACAGGGAGCGGAGCATTGGCAGGATAGCTGAAAGTTGCGTGCTCCGCAAGAACATGATGATAGGTATAAGCAAGGGCACAAAACTCAAGGTGCTCGACAGGGTGGCAGCCCCGCTGACAAAAGTGCCGGGGCCGGCGTACATCGAAGTCGACATGATAATCAAGAGCCTGATCAGGAACACTGTAGGCAACAACTCGATGGTAAAGCTGGAAAAGAGGGGCCCTGTTTTGCGTGCGGACATTGTGGGCAACAGGAGCGAGTCGCTTGGCATGCTGCTTGGAAACGACCCGGTGGCAGGCGGCTACCCCGAGACGCTGAGGCTTGCGCACTATATCTCCACTTTCACGAGCACCGAGATGACTTGCCTGCGCAGCCACGTGCTCAACAGCTACGACGTGACAGAGCTGGCGGCAGAGGACATTCGCAGGACTCTGCTGGGGTCGATCTCGGTATGAAGATCCTGTCGAAGAACAGCAATGAATTGTTGTTGCTCGCGATGAAGGAGGACTCGGCCGCAAAGGGCGACTATATGCTGATCGAGGACAGGAGCAGGAGCATGATAGTGCAGGTTTATGACGAGGAATACCTTTCGTCGCAGGCGCTGATCGAGGACATTGTCAAGGAGGAGGTGGTCAACGCTTCAAGCGTGGAGAACCTGCACGACCCGCTAAACATCGGCAGCCTGTCGCGTCTGGTAAGGGACGCCCGAATATTCCGCGCCAAGATAAGGGCTTCTGTGAACGACGGCAGGTTGTCAAGCGACGTCACGTGGCTCCCGTCAAGGGTCGAGTCGAAAATAAGGCGGCTTTCCATGAAAGAGCTCGACTCCTTCCTAGGCAGGCGGGGCATATTCCCGATCCCGCTTGGCAGGGCCGGCGATGAAGAGTTTGAGATCTACGCCGAGGACCTGGATGGCAAGCTTTCAATCATAACGGGCAAGAAAGAGTCCGGCAAGTCGCACCTCTCAAAGATGCTCGTTAAGACACTAGTGCAGCACGGCGCTTTTGTGGTGGTGTTCGACCTGAACAACGAGTACAGCGGCCTCGGGTGGAACCGCGACGGCACACCTTCAGTTATTCACCGGCAGGTCAAGATACTTGAGCCGGGCAAGACGCTGAGGTTTTCTCTTAACTACTGCGGCAAGGCGGCGGTGTCGGGGATGCTGAAAAACGCGCTGGACATGCCGGCCGCGTCGCTGCGTGAATTTTTCCGCATATGGGACTCGCTTGAAAACAAACAGTCGCTTTCGATAGACGCGATCGGCAACGCTGTCAACACCTGGAACATCAACGAGCTTGTGCGCGACGCGCTCGTTTCAAGGTTCCACGTCATCCAGTCGTCGCGGCTGTTCGGCGAAGGCGGCTTTCAGTTTGAAAACGTGATCTCTGCCGGGAGCGGTGGAGCGGCGCTTGTGATCAACATGGGTGAAGTTTCGCCGAGCGTGCGCAGGATGGTAGTCGAGCTGGTGCTGAGCAAGCTCGTCGATCTCTTGGAGCGGCAGGCGATCCCGCCGATCTTTCTCTTTGCAGAAGAGGCGCACCTCTACATCCGCGACACGTACTGGGAGGACATCATCACCCGCATGAGGCACTTTGGCATCTACACCACATTCATCACGAACCAGCCGGACGCGATAAGCGACGGCATCTACCGGCAGGTGGACAACATTTTCCTGTTCAACTTTACAAACGACGCCGACCTTGACAAGATATCCAAGGTGTCGCTGGCAGACAACGACACCATCCGCTCAATAGTCAGGACGCTTCCGCAGCGGCACTGCCTGGCGATAGGCAAGGCGGTATGCGACCTGCCGGTGGTGGTAAGAGTGGCGGCAGCAGAAGTGCTGACGCTTGGAGAAACTAAAAAATTCTTTAATAAAAAATAGGTTATACGACTGCCGTCTGGCCGCGCTTTTTCGTCCCAATGTCGACTGCTTCGCTGACTGTGGAGACGAATATCTTGCCGTCGCCGGCAGAGCCTGTGCTTGCGGTGTCGAGTATGGCCTTGATCACCTTCTCGACTTCCGAGTCGTCAACCACGGTCATGACGTTAGCCCTAACTGAAAATTCAGCGGCGAGCCTTTTCGTTCCCCTGCCAGTCTGGATCTGCGGCTTTTCGCCCCTTCCCCTTCCCTTCGCGTCAAGGACCGTTGTCCCGCCCACGCCAGCCTTCTTCAGAGCTTCGTTAACAGCGCTAACCTTCTCGGCAGCTATGATTGCCTCTACACGTTTCATGGCACGTGGTAAATAAAGTTGCAATATAAGGTTTTCAAATAACTAGTCTATCAGAGTTGAATATAACCATAAACATCGATTGCAGTGCAAATATCATAAAATTGACAAAAATAATATTAATCCGGAGACAGAGTTCAGAACTTTCCACCACATTACTCTTAAACCCTTTTTCGAGATATAAACAGGATTGCTTTTGCAGGAACAAGAGAAGATCAAGAACCGGAGCAAACTTGATATAATTTATGACATCCTCGTTTCAGCGACAGGCGGGGTCAAAAAGACCCATATCATGTCGCGCGCAAACCTCAGCTCCGAGCAGATGAACTTTTACTTTAACACCCTGCTGCACCACAGCCTCCTAGACGCGGAGAAGGACCCCGACAACAACCTGGTCTACAAGACGACTCAAAAGGGGGTAAAGTTCCTCCACTGCTGCGCGCAGATAAAGTCGCTCATTGCGCCGATGATGAAGGTCAGGATGCAGGGCGAGCTGCTCTTTCTCTAGCTAGAATAATAAGCACTTTAGCAGCCGTGGTCTCTGGCCCAGCGCTGGCCGGCAAACTCGCTTGTTCCGCACTGGTCCGAGTTTAGCGTGGCGTGGCCGTTGTCAAGGAGCTCGCTGTTAAGGTTGGTCGAAGCGCAGTACACGACAGCTATGACGCTCGTGTCAGACGCCAGCAGCTTGTCATCCTGGTCCACTAGCACGCTGCTTCCAAGGCACAGGCTCTGGGTGAACGACCTCGACTGGATGAACCCTTCTTCAGTCCTTGGCGGCGCGCTTGCAAGCGCAAGGTCGACCTTGTAATCGGTCCCGTTCACTCTCACGTAGAGCGTATCGCCGTCCACTATCCTTGTCGCCATGCCCTCGGCGCAGCCCGCCGTCCCATGGCATTGCACGGTCGAGCCCGCGCGGGCGGTATATGTCGCGCTGGCCTGCCCGTCAGGGTCGTTGAGCTCGTCTTGCGTGCCTGCAGCAAACTTCCACTCGTTGTTCCCGTCAGGGATCCTCTGCCATGTCCGGCCGTCATCGTTCTTGTCCACGAGCGAAGGTGTCTTGTCCATTATGTCGCCTGACGCGTTGGCAAGAGTGAGGCTCTCTGCGGTGTTTGACAGCATCGGGCCGTCAATCTCCACCACGTACGTCCCGTTTGGTTCTATTACGGCATCTGAAGGCAGCTTGATTGTTGCAGACTTGAACGACGTCCTTATCTCAAAGTCGCTGACGTTGGCCTCGACGTCAGCAGGGTTGTACAGCTCGATCCATTCGTTGCCCACGTCGCTGCCCTGCGGGTTGAGCTCTACTTCGTTTATCACAATATCGGTTGCGCCAAGGTCCGACGTTTCCGTGTCGTTGACAAATGGGAAGTCATCGACGCTGTCCGTCACGTTGCCAGGAGCGGCGGAGTTGGTGGCATTGGTAGAGTTGCTGACAAGATCTACTATTTCGCTTGCAGTCATGTTGCTCCTCTGGGCGCTGCTCGAGTCTATTGCAGGGATGGCTATGGCTAGCAAAAGTATCAAAATGGTCACTAGCTTTATCGACAAATCCCTATCCCTTTATCATTGAATAAATGCTCTGGAAAATAATAACGGTTATGAAGGCTATCTCTAGAGTAGTTATTTATTGTCCGAGCTTTTTACGCATGTAAATCCGCTTCATCCTGCTCAACCCAAAGACGAGTGCAATTACCACCACTATGGCAATTGCTGCCTGCACTGCGGACACGCCCAGCCGGCTCACCTCCCCGTCAAACAGGATCGTTTCTATCGGCGCGACGAATGCCACTAAAAACGCCGCGACTGCAAGTATCATCGCCCACATGCCTGCCATGAAGAGCGCAAGACCGCCGAGCCCCATTTTATTACAACCTCAGAACGACGTACTGGATCGCTATTGATGCAAATGCTAGAAGCGCGGTAAAAGCCGCGAGCTTGAATATCTTGTGACCGATCTCTTTTTCTCCGAGCGGCCCGTCCGCGACTATCAGCCTCACCAGCGTCGCCGGAGCTGCCTTGTCTTTGGACGCGGCTAGCTTAAAGTCGTCCATCAGGATCGTGGGCCGCGTTTTGACCTGCCGATGCTCCACTATGCGCTTGACGCTTGCAAGGAACAGGAACGAGTTCATGACTGCAGGCAGCAGGGCAATGACTCCGATTATTTCAGAGCCGCCGGCGATTGCCAGCGCGCCGTACATCGCGCCGAGCAGGAGCGTGCCCGAGTCGCCTGGAAATATCCTGCTTGGGAACTTGTGGTATTTGTAAAACGCGACCGCGGCGAACAAGAGGGGAAGGGCCGCGAGGAACACTTCGTGGGTACCAAAGATCGCGATGCTTGCCAGGAGCGGGATCGTCGCGATTATGATAAAGCCGCTTGCCACGCCGTTTAGCACGTCGATCGAATTGATGGTGTTGCCCACTACAGGCATGATGACGAGCACCAGCGGGATGTAGAGCAGCGGGATGTACGCGCTGCCAAACACCAGGTTGAGAAAGTCCCCGTGAACTCCGCCGACAAAGAGATCGAGGACAATGATCGGGACCGCGGCCACCAAAAGCGCGACCGGCTTGAACCAGCCAGGCAGGACTCTTCTTTTGTCGTCAATATAGCCGACTGCGAACGCTATCGCCGTTGAAAGTAGCACCGCAATGACGGCAGTGTTCATTGTAAGCAGATAGAGCACGATTTCCGCGGCGGCGATGCCGGCCATCATGACCGGCCCGGCAGGCCGGGGGATCATTGGCTTGTCCCGCTTGTGGGCGTCCGGGACGACCCTGCCCTTTGCAGCCAGCGACTTTATTGCCGCGGGCATCAGGAGAAGTATGACAAAGAACGAGATCGCCGACACGACCGCGCCATAGATTACCAGGTTAACGACGTCCAGCATTTGCTATTGCTGCCCCAGCCTCTTTGACAACTGGCCCTTCAGTTTTTCTGCCACCGCCGGCCCTATCTTCGAGATGCCTGCAAGCTTGCTCTGAGGCGCACGGGCGATCTTGCCGGCGTCGGTGAGGCCTGCCGAATAAAGCGCCCTTGCCCTCACCCGGCCGATGCCTTCAAGCGCAACAAGCGGCAGCAGCTCCTCTTTCACGCCGTACCTTATCCTGGTACGCAGGTTATAAAGTTCTGCCAGGAGGTCCTCGCGCCGCAGGAGCTTGGCCACTTCGTAGAGCGAGTAGGCGAGCCATTCTCCCATCTCCACTATCCTATGCATGTCGCCCGGCTCGACTCCCATATGCTCGCCCAGCACCTTGTCGCCTGTCTCCTCCATCCACTCGCAGAGCGCCCACAGGCTGCGAGTGCAGTCGTATTCGCTTATCGGGTACAGCATTTCGCTTCCGCGGTCCTGGATCAGCAGGCTCAGCTCGTCATAGTCCTTTTTGCGCAGCGAAAGTTTCGGGTAAAAGTCTGGGCTGCTGGTTATCAGGTGCACAAAGCCAAGCGTGTGTCTGCCTTCTGCCCGCTCGACGCGCTCTAGTACGTCGCGGAACGCGACGGCAGTGACAGGGTCGATGTAGAGGAGCGATGTGCGCCTTCCAAACTCGGTGGCGATGTACCGGTCGTTCTTTGACTTGATCAGCTCCTCCTGCTCAAGGTAGTCGAGCGCCGACTCGACCTTGAACTCGACGGTCGCGCTTCTGTATTGCCGGGCAAAGAGCGTGCTTGCAAACAATTCGTGGATTTCCGGCTTTTTCATCCCCGGCACGGTCGCGATAGTTGAAAGCAGGTGGAACCTGATTGCGCTGTCGCTTGAGAGCTGCGACCGCAGGGGCTCCGGCGTCCCGAGAACATAGTGGTCGTAGAGCTCCTCAGCGTTCACGCCCGACTCGCTCACGATTATCGCCTCACCGGCGGTATCGTACTTTGGCCTGCCGGCCCTGCCGCACAGCTGCTTGTACTCGAGCACGCTTATCGGCACGCTGCCGCCATAGTCTGAATCGTAGCGCAGAATGCTCGCTATCACCACCCTCCTTGCCGGCAGGTTGACCCCGGCGGCAAGGGTCGGCGTCGCAGCCAGCAATTTAATGACGCCCTTTTTGAACGACTCCTCCACTATCTTTCTGCTGGACGGCCCGAGACCGGCGTGGTGGAACGCAACTCCCTTTGCAACCAGCTGCGCCAGCGTCTTTGTGAGCTCGCTGTCGTCGCCCCTGTCGAGGATCTCGGCCGACGCGCCGGCGGCCAGCTCTTTTGAAGCCTTGTCGAGACGCCTGTAGACGCCCTCTACTGCCTTGGCTGCAAGCGAGGCCGCGCGCTTGCGCGTCTCTGCAAAAATGAGCGCCTGCCCCCCGTTGTCCAGCGAGTCGATGGCAAGGTCTACTGCGGACGAGACGCCCGAGCTTGCGACTTTGAATTTGTTGCCGTCGCTCATCCTAGTCGAGCCGTATTCAAAGACGCCCTCCACGAGCTTTGTAGGGCGCCACTCGCTTTCAACGAGCTCGCAACCGAGCCAGTCGGCTATTTCGTCCGAGTTGGCTACCGTCGCGGAAAGCGCCACCACCTGCGACTGCGGGTAGTGCTTGCGGATCTTTGTCAGCATCATTTCAAGCGTTGGGCCCCTTTCACGGTCTCCTATCAGGTGGACTTCGTCTGACACGAAGAGCCCAACTTCGCCGAGCCACTCTGCGTTGTGCCGGAAAAGCGTATCCATCTTTTCGTTCGTCAGGACAATTACGTCGGCGCCAGCAAGCTCTTTGCCGGACGAGCCATAGTCGCTGGTCGCAACGGCCACCCTGATCTTCCTGCCAAGATCAAGCTTTTCAAGGACCTTCAGGTCGTCGTATTTTTCGCTTGCAAGGGCCCGGAGTGGCGTGAGGTAGACCGCCTTGCCCCCCTTTTCCATGACCTTGAGGATGGCCATCATTGCGATCAGGGTCTTGCCGCTGGCTGTCGGCGTGGTGACTAGCATCCTCTTGCCCTCCAGTATGCCGTGCGCAAGAGCCATCTCCTGCGGCGGGTAGAGTAAAGAATATCCAAGGTGCGAAAGTAGCGCCTTTACTGCGCCGTCGGTTAGAGCCGCTGACACTTGCAGCATAAAGACAGGCCGGCTATTTTAAAAATGCACTTACGCCTTGGCCCAAAAGCCTGGCTTTCTTTCAAATATCTGGCCTTCACGGTTGAACTTTTGGATGTACTTCTTTGCCTCCTCGTCGCTGAACTTGCCCGTCTTTATCAGCTCGTCGACAAGGGCCTTCTCCTCCACGTCGTTGTTTTCAGTACCCGTCAGGCCCCTGAACACCTCCATGAACGTCTTTTCCTTTGAAACGACGCTCTGAGGCTTGCCGTACAGGACGCCAAGGTCGGTCTTGCCCGTGTTGACGTCGACCCCGGCCGTCCGCATCATCTGGTCCACCAAGTAGATTGCGCGCGTCGCGTCGTCTGCGTCCACCCTGTCCTTTAGCAGCAGGCGTGCGCGGGCGGTGGCGAGCCTCACCAGTCCTTCGAGCTGCCTTGGAGTCACGGTGATCATGCCCTCCGACTCCACCTTCCTCATGTCCATGTAGTAGTTGCGCACAATGTCTATCGCCTCCGGCGTGAGCGCCGGCTCGCCCTGCTTTGAATATGACAGGTACTTGCTGAAAAGGTCGATTTCAATCGCCGGCTTGGCCGCGTGCTCGGCATCCCGGTGGATCTCCAGAATGTGGCTTGCGATCAGGCTGTCGCGCTCTTTTTCCGGCGTGTCCCTTACGATGAATATGAGGTCGAACCTTGTCAGGAGCGGCACCGGCAGGTTCACGTTTTCCGTGATGTTCTTGTACGGGTCGTACTTGCCGTACATCGGGTTTGCGGCCGACAGGATGGACGTCCTCGCGTTCAATGTTGCGACGATGCCGCCCTTTGCCACCGAGCAGGTCTGCTGCTCCATGACTTCATGCAGCGCGGATCTGTCTTCCGGTTTTATCTTGTCAAACTCGTCGATACAAACCAGACCCTGGTCGCCCAGCACCACGGCGCCGGCTTCAAGCATCATTATGCCGGACTTGTCGCGGATTACCGCCGCCGTCAGGCCTGCCGCTGTCGAGCCCCTGCCTGAAGTGTAGAGCCCCCTTGGCGCTATCTTTGCTGCAAACTTCAGCATCTCTGACTTTGCCGTGCCTGGGTCGCCCACGAGGAGCACGTTGACGTCTCCCCTTCTAGTGGAGCCGTCGTCAAGCTTTTTGGTGACAGAGCCGACTATCAAAAGAAGTATGGCCTCCTTGATCACTTCGTGGCCGTAAATGTGGGGCGCAAATGAAGCGATCAGTTTTTCATATGCATCCGGCTTTGCCGCGATCGTCCGTATCTGGCGCTCGTCATCTGCGCTTATCGCTATCCGCTCGACGGTCCTCGTGTCCTTGCTGCCGGCGCGGCCGCCGAGGTACTCAATGTTGTTACCCTCCATGCGGAGCCGGAAGAGGCTGGTCTTGGCCTGCGGCGCCATCGGCTCCTGCTCGATCCTGATGATGCCGGTGAGTATTATCCTGTCGCCGGGGCGGCACTGATCCACCAGATCGCCCATCACTGTGACTTCGACATAGTGCGGCAGCTGGCCCGCCGGCAGGTCCTCCGGCAGCTCCTGCAGGCGCACCATCTGGAAATCAATAAAGATGCTGTTCTCGGCGTCCATGTCAAATTCCCGCTCACCACATTTCGGGCACTTCAGAGGCTTTTTCAGGATTAGCCCCTTGAGCTGGGAATCAAAGAGTTCGGCGCAACTCGTGCAGCGATAGGCGACCTTTTTTGCAAGGGGCTTGACTTCCGATGACCGCACCACCATTCCGGAGACGCTCACCAGCTTGTCTATCAGGTCGGCGTTTATCTCGCGCAGGCCCTTTTGCACGGTGTAGTTGCCCAGCCGAACCCGGATCTTTTCGCGTATTTCCTGCTCGTAATCTGGGTGGATCTCGCGCAGGATTGAAAGGACCGCCTCGTTGAACGCAGCGAGCATCTCATCTGGCTGCCGGGTTATCCGCTGCGCGAGGGAGGGGTTGAAGGTGTCAAAGTCGATGTAGTCGATCACAAGCGACGGGGCGCCCAGCGCCATCATGTTGTTTATCCTGTCAAAATACTTGTAGTTGCCGTCGCGGTCCTTGAACGCCTTTAAGAATTTCTCCAGGTCGTTTGCAAGCGCGGCCGTGGTCTGCTGCTCAGCCAAATTTCTTCAGTACCCCTTTCTTGAATTTTGAAGAAGCGTTGTTTATCAAATTGTACAGTTCTTTTTCTTCCGCCGACAGCTTGGCTTCAAGCTCTGGCGACAGCGGCGACGCAGCTGCAAGCTTTACTATTTTTTCAAGCCGCGAGGCTACAAAGGTGTTCAGCGAAACGAGCAGGCTCTCCCTCTCACGGTCCTTGAGCCCTTCGAGGTGGTCATTCACGCGGACGTAAAAGTCGACATCGATGCCGGACAGGTCATGGGGCTTGGCGATTCGTTCGCGGTTCATTGCCCGCGAAATGTAGCTGGCAGAATCGTTTGACGGCATTTCGACCGCGCCCTGCTCGACAAGGATCTTGGCGATCCAGCGCTGGAGCGACGACATGTCTCCCTCCTTTGCGTCGATGGAGATGTTGCCCACAGTCATCTTGACGTCTTTTTTGTAGGTCACCCTGACTTCCTCTGCCATGTAGCCCAGATGATAGGCATGCTGTATGGCCTCTATCCGAGGCTCGGTCCGAGCATCCGCTGACATGTGGGGAGCTGCTAAGAAAGAAGTACCTATTATATGTCGTGCCGGGCGAGCTTTTGTTAAGCTTCAAGCTAGCTCCAGCTGTTGTGGAAAGACGGCAGGCCGACGAGGCAGCAAGCTATTAATGGTTTAATTACTTCACTGAAAAACGCATTCACAATGTCGGCCAAGAAAACCGATCTATCAAACCTGATGTGGTCTGAAAAGTACAGGCCCAAAAAGCTTGCCGACGTGGTTGACCAGAAGGAGATAATCAAAGGCATAAGCAACCTTGTGAAGAACCGGCAGGAAATACCCCACATGCTGTTCGCCGGGCCGGCAGGCGTTGGCAAGACCACCACTGCATTGTGTGTCGCAATGGAGCTTCTCGGGGAGAACTGGAAGGACCACGTGCTTGAGCTGAACGCGTCTGACGAGCGCGGCATCAAGATGGTAAGAGAGAGGGTGAAGGGATTCACAGAGTGGAGGGGCGTCACGGGAGAGCAGCAGATCAAGAGTCTGTTCAAGATAATCATACTGGACGAGGCCGACGAGATGACTTCTGAAGCCCAGACCGCCCTCAGAGCAATGATAGAGAAGGGCTCCGAGATAACGCGCTTTATACTAATCTGCAACTACCTGTCGCAGATAATCGAGCCGATACAGAGCAGGTGCGTCGTTTTCAGGTTCACGCGCCTGCCAAAGGAAGACGTCGTCGAACACCTGAAGATGATCTGCGAAAAAGAAAAAGTAAAGTTTGAAGAAAAGGCGCTTGCGCAGATCTTTGACGGGACGGGCGGCGACATGCGCCATTCGATCAACATCATGCAGGCGGCCGCCGGCATGGGCACAGTGTCTTCTGCCAACGTCGCCACTGCTATGGGGCTTTCCGGTAGGGCAAAGGTGGGCGAAGTGTTAAAGCTCGCGCTGGCCGGCAAGTTCGGAGAAGCGCGCGCAAAACTGCTGGAACTGACTCAGGTGTACGGCATGTCTGAGACCGACTTTATGAAATACGCAAACCAGGAGGCGTGCGAAATGAGGATAGAAAAGCCGGAAGAGTTTGCTGCCATAATGGCCGAGTATGACTACAGACTTGCAGCGGGCGCGCACCCGGAAATACAATTGGCAGCGCTGCTAGCGCAGCTGGGCAAACTGGCGTCTAAGAAGTAGAATGTTTGAGCTTGTAGTTCCAGTAAAGCTCGCTCAGCATGTCTTCAGGCCCGTCTGACTTTTCGGCCTTTCTGTCCGTGGTAAAACTGACATGCGACTCTACCTGCTGGCACTGGCTGCAGAAATAGACCGACATGGTTGTCTCCTTGTGCGCCATCCTCGGATGGCCGCAGGAATCGCATGACATGGTGTTTTTATGAATTTTGCAAGATATAAGGTGTTGGTGGGTAGGAATCATACATACTGGCTAGAATTCTTCCTCAAACTCTTCACTTCCTTCCTCTTCCTCTGCCTCCTCAAAGTCCTCTTCCAGCTCTTCTCGCTCCTCTGCGCTCTTGTACGGCAGGTCGGCCTCGCCGGGCACGCCGCAGACAGGGCACTTGAACTCTATGGTCTGCCCTTCTAGGTCTAGGGGGAACTCTTTGGAAAAGACTTCGTCGCACTTGCTGCATACAAGCGTAGTCTGGATGTTGTCCTGGCTGAACTTGTGTGCCTGCACCCGGAAGGAGGTGTTTGCCAAGCTATTCTTCCTACGTATAGGAAATGTCCTTTTTTATAAGCGTTCTTGGTTCCAGATGGGCTGTATATAAGGTCAGTTGCCCCTTATTCCCTGCGCCACCAGAATCGAGTAGCAACCGAGGCCGCACTCTTCGCATATCGGCTTCAGGCTTTTAGAGTCGGCGCTCCCGATGCAGCAGGGCTGCTTGACCCTCCCCATGTGATCCAGTGACAGTATCGCCCACGACGGACACTGCACCGGAGTCGTCCCGACGCCACCCCAGTTGCCCTTCATCAGCGATATCTGGCTGACAGAGTTGATCACAAAGTCAGGGTATTTTCCCTTCAGGGCGATTATCTTGTCGACAATGGAGCTGCGCAGCTCGCCAAACGGCAGCATCAGCGGGTCGCCCTTGACAAAGGGCGTGTGGAACTGGAACCCGATCTTGTTCACCTTGCCGCGCCACTCCTCCACCAGGTCCTCCACGGTCATGTAGTTCTGCGAGTTGATCGTCATCGTGAGCCAGATGTCCTTCCACGCGGGCTTGCCGCGCTTGCCCGGCCCGGCGGTGTAGTCAAGGATGTTCTTCTTGGTCTTTTCGTACGCGCCTTTTCCGCGTATCGTGTCGTGCACCTCCTCCGTCCCGTCAAGCGACACCCAGTAGAAATACAGGCCGTCGTACTGCTTTAGCGGGAATGTGCCGTTTGTGACTACGCAGACCCGGTTTGGCATCTCTTTGCAAAACACCTCTATGATGTCTGGGCGCAGCGTCGGCTCGCCTCCCACAAGCGTGGTGACAAAGATGTGCTGCTTATTGAACTTTTCCTTGATTATCTTCTTCCAGTTCTCGACTGACATGTCCTGCTCCTCCTTGCGGTTGAGCCACCAGTAGCAGTGTGTGCAGTGGAGGTTGCAGACGTTGTTGACGTCGACAGAGCCGTACATCGGCTGCTTGCTGTGGAACATCCTGTACGCAGCCATCTTTTTGAATATGCTAATGTAAAAGGGGAATTCGCGAATAATGTCGGTTATGCCGCGGCCATAAATCAAGTCGACCATAACTACCTATGCAGCTCTCTCCTAATAAACGGATTGAAAGCGCGAACGACTGTTTGCCTCTTGGCAAATGGCGGTTTCCAGCCGAGATATGGAATGAATTTGGACGTTATCTGGAAAAATGCATTTTATACTACATCCG
Source organism: Nitrososphaera sp. (assembly GCA_035251875.1). Classification (GTDB taxonomy): domain Archaea; phylum Thermoproteota; class Nitrososphaeria; order Nitrososphaerales; family Nitrososphaeraceae; genus Nitrososphaera. The sequence goes on from DATFDX010000167.1 coordinate 21,532, forward strand.
AACCTTGCATCAATGCAAACAGGTAATAAGACAAAACTAGCCGGGCCGGCAGGCACGATGGCCGCTCTTTTGATATTGGCCTTTGTGGTTGCCGCGCCCACGTCGCTGTACGCGCAAAGCGACGACAAAATGATTGACGACAGCATGAAGGACGAAGGCGCGATGATGGACAAGTCGGAAAACCTCACGCTCAAGGGCTCGATCTCTAACGTGCAGCTTGATTCAAGCGGCGAGCCGGAATGGGTCCAGTCTGGATACTGGGTCCTCAGGATTCACGGCGATTCTGCCAGCATTGTAGCCAAGATAACAATGGTCAGGCTTGACGGGTCGTCGCTGCACACGCACACGATAACTAACCTGTCCGTAGACGAGCATTCTGTTGAAGGTTCAACGCACAGCATTGAAGGCACAGCCAGAGTAACGCTGCCAAGCGGAACCGCGCAGGGCGTGCCCATTGCTATCAAAGTGATGAATAACGCGGTAGTGGCGGTCTGGATAGGGCCGGAAGGCGTGGACGGCCACTTTGGTGCAAGCCCGGTATATGGAACGGTCTTCCAGTCCAAGGCGAC
>DATFDX010000168.1:0-4596 GCA_035251875.1 Nitrososphaera sp.
ACGGCCTCTTTTGGAAGCATGCCTGTAAGCAGTTCTGTCGAAGCTCAGGCTGGCAGCGAGGCAAACATTATTCTTGATTTTGAAGAAACGATCGCGATAAAGGGCAAGGTGACCGACGACGCCGGCAGGCCTCTGGAGAACGGTTTGGTGGCCCCGAGCTTTGCCACCACCATCGCCGGCGCCGAGCTGTTTGCGGCCCGGACGGGCCCGGACGGCTCGTATACGCTGACCATCCCTCTCAAGGACAACAGCACAAGGTCGCTTTTTGATGAAATCGCAGTGTCGGCGGACGGCTACAAGAGCGTCACTGCGCAAAGCAATGCGACGGTCAAACTGGAAAAGACGCCGGCCGCAAAAATAACCGGGGTCGTGATAGCGCAAAAGCCGCTTTCCCCGCCAGTCGAGACGGTGCTGACCAGGAAGGGGACGGTCGTCTTTGAGCACGAAGGCGCCCAGTATGGCGTGGGCCTGCAGACAAACGCGCGGGTGCTGGACGCGACCTTTGACCCGCCAAGCAGGAGCATCAGCGTCAACCTGGAGGGGGTGCAGGATGCGTCAGGCAGGTCGGAATTCTCGATTCCAAAAGAATTCATGTCCGGCCCCTTTGCAGTCAGCCTTGACGGCAGATTGGCAGAAAGCGTCGTCACCACAGAGAACCAGACGCACGCCACAATTGCAGTGGAGCACGAGCACGACCTGCGAGAGATCACCATACAGGGCACGACCGCGGTGCCCGAATTCCCGCTGCCTGCAGTCCTGGCTGCTGCCGGAATGGCGGCGGCTCTGGCATGGAAGCGGTTAAGGCGCTAGGAGCTGGGGCATTCGCCAAACATCCTTTCTTCGCCAGTCCGCACTATTGTGCAGCTGATCTGCGAAGCGGCCTGCTGGGTGCCGCCAGTGTTGGCGCTGTTTGTGAACGCAGCGGCCACAAAGCTGGTTATGAAAAAGACCAGCGCAATGACTACCAACAGGAAAAGCACTAGCCGCGACTTGCTGCTGGTAGCACTCATTGCGGGATGATAGATAATAGTAATTAGTATTCTTTTCTGTCACTGATAGTGGTAACTTGGTGGGACACTATAAGCTCGAGAATGAGAAGTCTCAAATAACATTGCTGCGTGTACTAAGTTATGAAATCGAATTTAGGAATTTTATTCAACCATAGAAAGGCGAACAGTAATGGTTGATACAGGCACAATCATTGCGATCGTAATTTCTGTAATTATCATCGGGGTTGTTGGGTTCGTAGTATACCGCAGGATAATGCAGATCAGGAACTACGGCAAAAAGATCTACCCCGGCAGAAGGACCACGCCGGAGGGCGAGCCGCTTGAAGGATACGATCAGGGAAGGACAAGAACACTCGTTAGAATCGGAATACCTGTCATAATAGGAATCATTGTGCTAGTGGTGGTGCTGTCAGCAAGCATAAAAATAGTAGAAGCCGGAAACAGGGGAGTCCTGCTAAACTTTGGAGCAGTTGATACGTCCGTATCACTAAACGAAGGTATACATTTCGTTACGCCCTTCCGTGACAACGTAGTTCCAATCGAAGTAAGGACGCAAAAAATTGTCGAGAGCGCAGCCTCTGCATCCAAGGACCTGCAGGACGTCAGAACAGAAGTCGCGCTGAACTACCATGTGAGCCCGGACAACGCCCAAGTACTCTACCAGCAATTGGGGTTTGAATATGCCCCCAGAGTAGTCAGCCCAGCCATCCAGGAATCGGTAAAACAGGTCACCGCAAGGTTCAACGCAGAAGAGTTGATCACGAATAGAGAAACGGTAAAAACAGAAATTGAGCAGCAGATAAAGCAGAGACTGGCAACCTATAACGTCTTGGTGGAAACTATCTCCATCACTGAATTCAAGTTCTCTGAACAATTTGTTCTCGCTGTCGAGGCCAAGGTGGAGGCGGAGCAGAGGGCGCTCCAGGCCAACAACGAGCTTCGTAGGATCGAAATAGAAGCCCAGCAGGCAGAAGCAAAAGCCATCGGCGAACAGAAGGCCAACGTTGCCCGGGCAGAAGGCCTGAGGCAAGCAAACGTTCTCGAGGCTCAGGGCGAGGCCGCTGCAATCAAGATAATTGACGAGCAGCTAAGGAACAACCCCAACTATCTGGAATGGCTCAAGACTCAGCAGTGGGACGGGGTCCTGCCGCTTGTAACAGGAGGCGGTGGAGCAACACCTTTCATTGAAATTCCGTCAGAGAACTCTGCTCAAGTGGCAAGTACCAATTCAACAGGAAATTCGACAAGTACTGGAAATGCAGCTCAAAGCCCATAGGAGATTTTGCCAGCAATTCCTTCCTTTTTGCTGCCAATTAGCGTCTCTCTACTGCAATGAACTAGTTGAGTGCCCTATCACTTTTTCATCTTTTGTCACCAAGCAACATGCACACCTCTCTTGCAAGCATTTCCCGGCGTAATCGTGCTTGCAAATTGGGCAAGCGCATGGCTGTGCTGGCTGAATGTTCTTTCTTGGCGCAGAAAAATACCTGGCATCTACGATCATCCACAAGGTGACTACTGAAAGTCCAATTACATAAAAGATAATGACAGTCCTAACATTTATCCGCAGTACAAGCATTGAAATAGCAAGAATGGCAGTAGCTACTGCAATCATCAAAAGCCAGCGTTGTGTAAAATCCAACTGGCCGAGCCACCTCTGCATCATTCAGTCAGCTCGCATTGAAGATTTGCTTTGCTTGCAACTATGCAGATAATATCCATTTCTCATCGAAGGTCTTCTAGGTCAGTCTTGTCCCTAAAATGCTCAGGATTGAGTCTGAATCCTCCAACCTTTTCCTGCTGCAGGTCACTCAACTTTAGGTGAAAATCTAGCTTCATTTTCTTTACCTGCTTATTCAACCACAGCGCAAACCTCTCTTCCATGGTGCCAGCCTCTTGCTTATCCATATCCGGATATATGTCGCGCAGCTTTTCTACAAACTTCTGATCTACTTCAAGAAGGAAAAAATCCCACCCCAACGCTTTCTTGCCATCAGAGTAGCACTTGCACTTGTTTTTGCTGTGTGCGGCAGATTCTAGTGTGCTCATGAACTCCATTAGTTTCGGCCTCTCTTTTTCAAAGTCAATGCATGAGCCTGACAGGATGAATATTGGCGAAGCACCGACTGTAGTCTCATCCGCTCTTTCTGAAGCGATGCTATTATTGTTCTCCGGTGGTGCCGCCGCGTATTCTTTAGTGGTATCAGTTTTTTCAGCTGCCTGTTTGTTCCCTGCAAAGTTTTCAGCAGGTACGGGAGCTAGGTTTCTTATAGTAACGGCATCTTCGACTGAAACACCTATTATTTTCCTAATTTCGGGGTCAATCCTTGTAATGCCCTGATCCTCGTCTGAAGGGAGGAGGGGATAGCATCTTGCATTGATCCCATCCTTCTTACCTACGACCTCTATAGTATCTCCGGCGGTGACGCCCAAGGAATCCATAGATTTGTGATCTATCCGTACTACGCCAGTACCTATGTCGCGTGTGTAAGAGACGAGCACTCTTAGCGACAGTGGCTGCCGGTTCATCAAGAAAGAATACGAGCCGATATCTAATAAGATTTGCCGAGACCGATGACCCGTCGGTAGACTTCTTAAGCTTCAACCATTACGATTCACCCGAATCGAACGGGCAGGCAAAATCAACCCAAGATTGAAGTGTCCTGCCACTCATGATTTTTAAGGTTCTGCCACCATATTGGTTGTAGATGTTTGAAAACGAGCACACCGTGCGCAGGTTCATGACCGAGAAGGCGGAGGGCCAGTTCCACGACAGGTATGAAAGGGCCCTGGAGCAGGTGAGGTCAGAGTTTGGCAGGAAATATCCCATGGTAATAGGGGGCAGGGAGGTAAGGACGCCGTCTACCGTTGCCCAGACGTCGCCCATAGACACCAGGATGGTGCTTGGCCACCTGCCAGTCGGAGGGGCCGGCCACGTCAGGCAGGCGGTGGCGGCGGCCAAAAAGGCGTTTGAGAGCTGGGGCAGGACGGGCTACCAGGAGCGCGTGCGGACATGCCGGACTGCGGCCGACATCATGAGCCAGCGCAAGTTCGAGCTCGCCGCGTGGATATCGTATGAAAACGGCAAGAACCGCTACGAAGCGATAGCTGACGTTGACGAAGCCATCGACTTTTTGCGCTACTACTCCGAGGAAATGGAGAAGAACAACGGCTTTGAAACCGTGACAAAGAGCGCCCAGCCGGCAGAAAAAAGCAGGAGCGTCATGAAGCCTTACGGGGTGTGGGGAGTCATCGCCCCGTTCAACTTTCCGGCCGCAATCCTGGTCGGCATGACCGCCGGCGCAGTAATCACCGGCAACACGGTGGTTGTAAAGCCGTCGAGCAACACGCCGATTATTGCATACAAGTTCGCGGAAATATTCAAGCAGGCAGGCCTGCCCGACGGCGTGCTGAATCTGGTGATCGGCCCGGGGAGCAAAGTGGGGGGCGAGCTTGTCGCAAGCAAGGACGTCTCCGGCATAGTGTTCACCGGTTCCCGCGACGTGGGCTATGGCATGGCGCAGGCGTTCAGCAAAACAAGGCCCAGGTCGCTGATAGCCGAGCTCGGGGGCAAGAACCCGGCGAT
>DATFDX010000169.1:0-4236 GCA_035251875.1 Nitrososphaera sp.
GCTACCGCTTGCGGACAAAGCCGAGGAACCTGAAGTACAAGGCGAAGCTCAGGGCAAGGACAATAATGCAAGCTGCGAAACAGGTTCAAGACTTGAATCGTCCTTTGCTAGAGACAATGATAAAATCAAAACCTCGCCGGATTTCACACAGAGGTACAAGTAAAACAAAGTCAGGGTCAAGGGGCGATGATTTGGGATGACCGTCAAAGGAGATAGATAATGATTTTTGACGTCATCGTGAGCTTGTCTGGGAAGATCTTTAATGATAGTTACAGGGTCTTGGACCAATATCTAGTAACCAATTTCTTTGCTTTCATCAAGGGTTTTGAAATTGCAATATTCATGACAGTCGCAGTAATCTTTCTTTTGATTACATTAGGAATAGCAATAAGACAGCTGAAGCGGCTGCCAAAATCCTATTTCATAGTAGTTTTTGACATTGATGGAAGGAAAACGACAGTTGACGGCTTGAGGCAGATATTCTCGACTTATGAAGCAGCAGAAAGTTATGCCCGATTTTATCGCAAGATGTATGACTCCCAGTACACGTTCAAAGTAATTGGAAGCAAGGAACGGGCAACTTATGACACATCAAGAATATCAAAAATCGCATAATTCCATTACCTCACACCAACAATTGGCCGACTAGCCAAGTTCGCCTATCAGCTGCTTCTGCGCCGGGTAAATTAGTAGTCCGGTAGTAGCAAGAATGAGATAGGGATTTGTGTTCTTGCTCATTTAGATCCAAACTAAAGTTTAAATCCGCTCCAAAAAGTACGCTTGTTATTGCAGAAACTTGCCCTGATAAAGCTGGGCGGCTCGGTGGTCACGTTCAAGGACAGGCCGCTTGCGGCCAACGCTGGCGCCATAGACGGCATTTCCCGCGTCTTGGCGCAGCTGGATATGCCGGCGATAATAGTGCATGGCGGCGGCTCGTACGGCCACTACTGGTCGGTAAAGTACGATATGCACACAAAGCCGGCAGGCTATGACGCGCATGGAGTCTCCGTGGTGCATGAATCAATGGTAGCGCTCAACCAGATAATCGTCAATTCTATGATAAGGGCAGGGCTCAACCCGTACGGCATGCAGCCGTCGGTGTTTACGGCAGGGCACAAGCCGGCGGCAGCAAAGGTAAAGCAGGTCTATGCTATTGCCCGATCAAAGATGATGCCGGTGACGTTTGGCGACGTCGTGCACGTGCAGGGCTCAAAATATTCCATACTGTCCGGCGACGCGATCATGACTATACTGGCAAAGGTGCTGCGGCCGTCAAGGGTGGTCTTTGCGACCAACGTCGACGGGATCTATAAAGACATGGCGAGCAAAGAGCTCGTACGCGAAGTGCGTGCGGCAGGAAGGAGATCGATCGAGTTTTCAAAGGCGGCTGGCGCCGACGTGACTGGCGGCATGCAGAGAAAGGTAACAGAAGCATTTAAGATTGCATCATACGGAATGGACGTATTGATGGTAAACGGGCTCGTGCCGGAACGGATCGCAGAAGCCATAGAAGGCAGGCTGCAGGTAGGCACTGTGGTAAAGCGAGGCAGGAGATAGTTGCCAGACGCTTCAGACGTGCCCTCTGACATTGATATCATAAAGCAGCGCAAAAAGGACGGAATCGACATACCGCTCCAGAAAAACGTGCAGGCAAAGGCCACTTCGACGTACCTGGAATACGTGAAGCTGGTGCACAACGCGCTGCCCGAGCTCGACTATGACGATATTGACACTTCTACAAAGTTCCTCGGCAAAAAGTTTGCAGCACCAATTATTATTGACTCGATGACCGGCGGCACCGCTGAAGCGACGGTCATAAACGGCAGGCTGGGCGAGCTTGCAGAGAAATACGGCTTTGGTATGGGGCTTGGGAGCCAGAGGGCAGGCCTCAAGAGCGAAGAGCTGGCGGCCACGTATTCGATAGCGAGAAAGAACGCGCCAAACGCGTTCCTGATTGCAAACATTGGCGGGGCCCAGCTCGCCAAGGGGCTCACGGTAGACGAAGCAAGGAAGATAGTGAAAATGATAAAGGCAAACGCGCTGGTGGTGCACCTTAACCCGCTGCAGGAGCTGGTGCAGCCAGAGGGCGAGCCGCGCTACAAGGGAGTCCTTGCCAAGATTTCCGACCTTGCCAAGACGATAGACGTGCCGGTCATAGTCAAGGAAGTCGGCGCGGGCATTTCAAAAGAAGTCGCGGTAAAGCTGGAGATGGCAGGAGTCGCCGCGGTAAACGTCGCCGGCGCCGGCGGGACGAGCTGGGCTGGCGTGGAGAAGTTGAGGGCTGAAGCAATGAAGGATGACCTCAAGCGCCACCTGGGCGAGATGTTCTGGGACTGGGGCATCCCCACCGCGGCCAGCCTGATAGAGGCTCGCAGGGCGGTAAAGCTGCCGCTCATCGCTTCGGGCGGCCTGCGCAACGGGCTTGAAGTTGCAAAGTGCGTCGCGCTTGGAGCCAGCATGGCTGCAATGGCTTATCCGTTCCTCCGCGCGGCCGCGCAATCGCGTGAAAGCCTGTTTGCGTTTGCCGACACGATCCTTGCTGAGCTGAAAAGCACGATGTTCCTTGTGGGCGCCAGAAACGTCAGCGCGCTTGCCAGCTCAAGATATATATTGACAGGGGCGCTAGCACAGGAGGTTAGCAGCCGATGAAGGCAAGCAGCATCAAGAGCGAGCTCGAGTCTTATGCTTCTACCGTTAATGAATTCATCCTCCGCTCGCTCGAAGGCAAGCCAAAGGAGCTCTACCAGGCGTCGTCGCACCTGATACGCACTGGAGGCAAGCGCCTGCGGCCGTTCATGGTGATCAAGAGCTGCGAAATGCTTGGCGGCACAGTCAAGCGGGCGCTTCCGGCGGCAGCCGCAGTCGAGCTCGTGCACAATTTCACGCTGGTGCACGACGACATAATGGACAATGACGAGATGCGGCACGGGACTGAAACCGTGCACCGCTATTACGGCATACCGCTTGCGATACTTGCCGGCGACATCCTCTTTTCAAAGTCGTTCCAGCTTATCACTTTTAACGGGAGAAAGGCTGGGATTCCAGACGGCGACATCACCAACATGGTCACGCAGCTTTCAAGGGCGTGCACCGAAATCTGCGAAGGCCAGGCCACCGATATCGGATATGCGTCTGGCAGCAGACTCCCAAGCGTGCAGCAATACATCGACATGATCGGCAAAAAGACGGCGGCGCTCTTTGAAGTGTCGTGCGCGCTGGGTGCCCTGTCAGCTCCGAACCATACGGCGCGGGACATCCAGAACCTCTCGTCGTTTGGCCGCAACATCGGGATCGCCTTCCAGCTGGTAGACGACCTGATAGGCGTGGTGGGAGACCCGAAGCTGACTGGCAAGGCAGCGGGCAACGACATCAGGGAAGGCAAGAAGACGTACCCGATACTGCTTGCGCTGAAAAACGCCAAGGGCGAAGACAAAGATGCGATTCTCAAGATCTTTGGCTCAAAGAGCGCCTCAGGCGCAGACATCAGGGAGGCGGTCAAAGTCATCTCTGATATTGGGATAGATCAGGACGTAAGAGACGAAGCAAGAAAGTACATGAACGACGCGCTGAAAGCAATAGAGGGCTATGGCGACTCTGACGCCAGAAGGTCGCTCCAGTTTTCGGCGGATTTTGTAGTTGGCAGGAGTCTGTAGCACACGTGCCGATTGACGCGGACACAGAGAAGTTCATCAAAGTCATCGCGCTAAAGAACTCTGTAGAGCACGACGGCAGGGCGCAGGTCGACGTCGTAGTAGCCAAGCTCGCCGGCTCAAAGCCGGAGCTCCGGAGCCAGATAAAGTCGCTGATGCCTGAGATCAAGGCGGCTGTGCAGAAAATAAACGCGATGCCGCTGGCAGACCAAAAGTCGCTCCTTGAAGAGCTCGCGCCGGGCGAGTCGGTGCCAAAGAAGTCTGCCGGAGAGCAGCATATGCAGCTGCCGCCGCTTGAAGGCGCCGTGCAGGGCAAGGTCGTCACCCGCTTTCCGCCAGAGCCAAACGGCTACCCGCACATCGGCCACGCAAAGGCTGCTATAATCGACGAAGAGTACGCCCGCATGTACGGCGGCAAGCTGATCCTCAGGTTTGACGACACGAACCCGCTCAAGGAAAAGCTGGAATACTATGATGCCATCGCAGAAGGGCTGGAGTGGCTAGGTGTAAAGCCGGACATTGTCAAGAACACTTCAGACGACATCGAGCTCTTGCAGGACTATGGCAGGAAACTGATCGAGCTTGG
>DATFDX010000170.1:0-5699 GCA_035251875.1 Nitrososphaera sp.
TTGCGCGCTACCGCACTTTGTGCAGAACTTTGCGCCTGCCTTGAGCCTGTTCCCGCAGCTGATGCAGAACTTTTGCTCCGGCTCGAGCGTCTCCCTGTCAAGCGACGTCATCTGCGGCGGGGTCATTGCGTCGGTGGGCGCAGACCCGATCCCGCCGTACATTTCAGTCACCGCGCCTGTCGGCCTGAACGAGTCGTCGGTGTCCGGAGCAAGGTCTGATTCTTTCTTGCTCCCCTTTTCCTCAAGGTACAGCAACATCCGCGGCCCCCGCTCGCCGCCGGGCAGGTTCACGGGCTCGCCAAGCCAGAGCGCATACTTTCTCAGGGTCATCTCGGGAGTGGAAAACGTAAGCGAGTGGGTCGACATGTATTCCTCGGTTGCGGCCCTGCCGTTGAACACCTTTGCCATCGGGAAAGAATGCCTGAAAGCGGCTATTAATTATTGCGACTATTGTGATCTGCCGCACTTGCTGCAGAACTTGGCCTGCGCAGGTATGGAGGCGCCGCAGACTATGCAGCTCTTGGTGCCTGCGCGGGGCCTTGGAAGCTCGATGTCGACAGGCTTGAACGTCGGCTCCTGCGGCGAAGGAAGCGAGTACTCGCCTGCCGCCGGCCCGACAGAACCGCCGGCGCCTACAAAGCCGCCAACGCCTAACCCTGCCTGCGGACCTGACGGGTACGAGCTGCCGCCGGTCGGGCTCTTGATTGATGTGCCCTTTTCCATAGCGGCCTTCATTTCTATTATCACCCTGACTGCAAGGAAGTTCAGCGCAGAAGTGGCCACAAGGTACTCGCCCATCTTTACAAAGAACTCTTTGTCGCCGATCTTGCCCTGCTTGTAGAGCTGGTTTGCGTCGAGAAACGACTCGTACAGGTTCTGGGTGTCGTTGACCAGCTGCTTCAGCTTCTCAGATAACCCTCCGAGAGTGTCGACGCCAAAAGACATTAAAAATAGAAAAGCCTGCGGGCTTTAAAAATGGTGTGCCCGCCAGCCGTTTTTAGTAGCTGCTGCCGCCGTAACCGCGGTTGCCGCCGTAGCGTCGTCCACCGCCGCGGTAGCCGCTTCCGCCGCCACCGTAGCCCCTGTGGCCTCCGCGCCTTTCGCCGCCACCATAGCCTCCACCGCCGCTGCCATAGCGCCTTCCTCCGCCACCGCCGCGGTATCCGCGATCGCCTCCACCGCCGCCATAGCCGCGGCGCCCTCTGTATCCGCCGCCATATGCTTGCGGCTGGCGCTGCGCGACAACCGGGACGATGATTCCCATTTCGTCGTTGAGCTTGCGTATCGGCAGCTGGGTTTGCGCAAGGATGCGGTCAAAGTCGGCAATCCTGTCGTTTGAGACAAGCGATATTGCCGTCCCTTCTCCGCCGGCCCTCGCGGTCCTTCCGATCCTGTGGAAGTATATGTTGGGGTCGTCAGGCACGTCGTAGTTGATGACGTGGCCTACTGCCGGGACGTCGATTCCCCTTGCCGCAATGTCTGTCGCGACAAGGATGTCTTCGGTGCCCTTCCTGAACTTGCCCATCGCGTGGTCGCGCTGCTTTTGCGACAGGTCGCCGTGGATGGTGACTGCGCTAAAGCCCTCGTGCCTGAGGTTGTACGCGACTCTGTCTGCGCGCTGCTTTGTTGCCGCAAACACTATGGTCTGCGCCTTGGCGTCCTTGTTCTGCTTGATAAAGTTGCACAGGTGCTTGAATTTTTCGCGCTCTTCGACCACGAGATACGACTGCTCGATGGTGTCAAGCGTGATCTCTTCTTCGTTGAGCCTCACCTGCTCTATTTCGTCGCGCTTCATGTATTCCTCTGCCAGCCTCAGGATTTCTGGAGGCATCGTCGCAGAGAACAGGCACGTCTGCCTGTCTTCGCTCACGTAGAACAGGATGAACTTGATGTCGTCGATAAAGCCCATGTCGAGCATCCTGTCTGCTTCGTCGAGCACCACGAACTTGACGTCGTCGAGGATTATCGAGCCCTGCTTTATGTGGTCGATGAGTCTGCCGGGCGTCGCGACTACAATCTGCACGCCGCGCTGGAGCCTGTCAAGCTGGACGTTGATGCTCTGGCCGCCGTATATGGCGACCGTCTTCACTCCTGTGTACCTTGCGAACCGGTTGATCTAGGTTGTCACCTGCACCGCAAGTTCCCTTGTCGGGGCAAGTATGAGGGCCTGCACTGGGCCGTCTGCCTTGATCCTCTGCAATATCGGCAGGCCAAAAGCCGCCGTCTTGCCGGTTCCTGTGTGCGCCTGTCCTACGACATCTTTACCTTCCAAAACAAGCGGTATAGCTGCCTCTTGTATAGGAAACGGCGCTTCAAATCCATTTTCGGTGAGTGCTTTTGTTAGTTGTGCACTCAATCCCAATTCTTCAAATGTTTTTGCCATTTGCATTTTTCACTTACTTTTTTGTTGTTTTTCTGTAGTTGTTAACTACTACAAAAGCCACGGAAGAGATGAAAAGTTTTTACGTGCACTTTTTCATGCACACTTGACAAATCCGCCGTAATTCCTTTGTCTGCCCTAGGATAGGTTCGACGGAGATATAAGGCATGCGGTATGATTCAAGTTTAAATTTCCAGCTATTCTAACGAGGATGGTATTACATGCCTGACCCAAACGCCAAGCGCCTGCTCTGGTACCTCTTTGCCGGATCGCGGGGCGGCGAGAATCGGATCAGGATAATCGATCTCCTCAAGGAGCGGCCGTACAACATGAACCAGCTTGCCGAGGCCATGGGGGTCGACTACAAGGCTGTGCAGCACCACATCGGGGTCCTTGAGAAGAACAACATGGTCACCAGGACAGGAGAAAAGTACGGCGTGCTCTATTTCATATCAAACTACCTCGAAGCCAACATCGAGGCGTTCAACGAAGTGAAGGCAACTATAGAAAAAAAGAACCTGAATAGATCTGGAAAAAAGTAAATAAGCCGATTTCTGTCCTCTGATTATCAATGGCTCTGCTAATGGACGTCAGCTCCATAGTCAGCATGGCAAACATGGCTATACTGGTCACGCTGCTGGGCGTGTACGCCAACATTTACAGCAAGACCAAGGCGACGTTCACGGTCGGCCTGATGGTGTTTGCAGGGATGCTGATGCTCCACAACGTGATAGCGGTCTATGCCTATTTCGCGATGGCGCCGCTCTATTCCACTGACCTGCTGCCGTACTTTGTCGGGATACACATTGCCGAGCTCACAGGGCTGATCGCGCTGTTGAAGGTCACTGTGTGGCCGGAAGGGGTCAAGACTACTCCAAAAGCCACCTGACCCAATTTGGTGCAGATCTGGAAAAAAGTATTAAAGCAAAAATCAAGAGCTGAAGTTTGAATTGGTAGAAACTAGCGTTCTGGTATCTGCGCTTGCAGGGGCGGGGTCGTTCTTCTCGCCGTGCATCCTGCCGATAATCCCCGCGTTTGTCTCGTACCTGTCAGGGACCACCCTGAGCGAGATCCAGGGCCAGAACCAGAACGCTGGCGGCACTTCAGTCGCCGTAAAAAAATCTGTCCGGCTCAACATTTTCCTGAACACGGTCTACTTTGTGCTGGGCTTCTCGCTCGTCTTTGCGGTGCTGGGCGTGATACTGAACAGCTTTCTCGCCAACGTGGGCACCGGCTTCCAGACCACTTTCCAGACCATCGGGGGTGCGGTGATAATCGGGTTTGGCGCGTACCTTATCCTGGCGACCAAACTGCGCGTGCTCAACTTTGAGAAGAGGATGACAAACCTCCCGCGCTTCAAGACGACCTACCTGACTTCGTTTGTGTTTGGGGCGGCGTTTGCCTCCGGCTGGACGCCGTGCGTCGGCCCTATACTAGGCACCACGCTCACGCTTGCGGCCACGTCTCCGGGCGCGGCGTACAACTCGCTCCTCGCATACTCGCTAGGACTGGGAGTGCCGTTTCTGATAACAGGCGCCTTCTTCTCGCAGTCGACAAAGATCATCAAAAAGATGGTGAAGCATTTGAAATATTTCAACCCGATAATGGGCGCAATCCTGATCGTACTTGGCATCCTCGTGCTCACGAACCAGCTGAGCATAATCGGCAATTTCCCGCTTGCAAACGAGATAATCAACCTGGAGAGGGGCCTCCCATGAACACGGACAACCTGAGCGCGCTTGCCGTCGGCATCGGCGTGGTGGCGCTGATCGCCGGCTTTGGAGTCTACTTCAACAATCCGGATCTCAACAAGGCCGCGTCGGGCCAGCAGGAGAATTTCGTGCCTGCAAGCATCGGGAACGGCACCGTGCAGATAGACAAGTCACAGTTCAAGATGGCGCCGGAACTTGCAAAAATCTCTGGCTACATCAACACCGACCCGGTGACGCTTGCAGACCTGAAGGGCAAGGTCGTGCTGGTCGATTTCTGGACATACAGCTGCATCAACTGCATCAGGACGATCCCGTACCTGAACGCGTGGCATGAAAAATACGCGGACGACGGCCTTGTCATAGTGGGAGTGCACACGCCGGAATTTGAGTTTGAAAAAGACTACAACAACGTCAAGGCGGCCGTTGAAAAGTACGAGATCGAGTATCCCGTGGCGCAGGACAACGACAAGGGGACGTGGAAGGAGTACGAAAACCGCTACTGGCCCCGGAAATATCTGGTAGACAACGAGGGCTATATCCGGTACGATCACATCGGCGAAGGCTCGTACGCAGAAACTGAAAAAGTGATCCAGTCGCTCCTGTTAGAGCGCGCCGCGTACATGGGCGCAAACGTCACGTTCGACCAGTCGACAAGCAGCCCAGAAAACGCGCAGAGCGTCAACTTTGGCAGAATAGACACGCCGGAACTTTACTTTGGTTACCAGTTCGCAAGGGCGCCGCTTGGAAACCCGGAAGGCTTCAAGCCCGATCAAACCGTGGCATACACGATCGCGGAAGACGCGACGATCGCATCCAACAGGATATACCTTGACGGGGAATGGAAGAACAACGCCGACCACATGGAGCTCCAGGGCGAATCAGGCAGAATAGTCCTGTCGTACTCTGCAAAAGCGATCAACATCGTCGCAGGCGGCAGTGGCGAATTGCAAATATCGGAGGACGGGTCGGGCCTGACAGGCAGCTCGCGCGGGCAAGACGTTTCGGAAGAGGGCGCGGTCGCGGTAGACGGGCAAAAGCTGTACAACCTTGCGATGCACGAAGAGTACGGCAGGCACCAGATAGTGATCGACGTCTCCGGCAAGGGATTTGAGATTTACACCTTCACATTTGGGTAAAAGCTTGTCGGACTCCACCTGTTTTCGCAAAATTCCCAGTTCTCCACATACAGGCACCTGTTACCTGCAATAGCCATTTAGTGGTAGTGAATGGCAAAAGTTAACGCGTTCCTTAAGTCGAAATGCCATGCGAGAATAGCAAAAGGGGGGAGCAATGGAAAGCTTTCCCGAGCATCCCGTTCTCCCTTGGCGGCACTGTTCACATGTTGCCGGTGCCGCTACTCTCCCCTTTGACGAATTAATGCGATCCTGACAATTGCAGTTGACTGTCCGCGTAAATTATTCTAGTACATAAAACCACAATGCCCTTTATCATCCGGCGGTCATCTGCCTGCAGCGGTTATCGCCAGACCAGGGACCGCCTGCCGGCCGTTGCAGATCATATCCCTCGAGCCAACCACGCCCTGCAACGGCTACTCTTTCTTCTGAAATCCAAAATAGCAGGAGTAGCAATATTCCTTGCCATAGATC